>CAYOIL010000278.1:0-5463 GCA_964403985.1 uncultured Saprospiraceae bacterium | reverse complement strand
GAATTTTTAAAAGATGAGCTTTTATCGAATTCATATACAGTGCAAATAGAGGGGCAAGTTAAAAAAGAAGGAAGTTTTAAGTATGGAGAAGGAATGACGGTAAAGGACCTTGTTGTTCTAGCCGAGGGATTTAAAATATCAGCTTATACGAATGAGGTTGAGATCAGTAGATTAGTCTTGGAAAATAATAAACCGACTGAAGTTAAAGTAGCTACTATTTCCGTAAGTCCTAATTTAGCCGAGAATGGAGAGGGTGCAAATTATGAATTACAGCCTTTCGACAAAGTTTTTGTAAGAACTGTATCAGACTTTGAAAAACAAAAAATTGTAAGCTTGTCAGGTGAAGTTAAGTATCCTGGAAATTATGTTATTCTTGAAAAGAATGAAAAGTTAAGCTCAGTAATTAAAAGAGCAGGTGGATTAACGTCTGAGGCTTTTGTAGATGGAGCCAAGCTAGAACGTTCATACAATGATGTTGGACTTGTTGTAATGAATTTAGATCAAGCGATGAAATTTAATAATTCTAAGTATAATTATATTTTAAAATCTGGGGATAAGTTAATAATTCCTAAGAATGATGATATTGTAACATTGAAAAGTTCAGTGCTTTACAAAAGGAATACAAACTTAGAATCTATTTCAGGAGGTAGAGAAGATGCATTAAGTATGGCGTTTTTTCCTGGGAAGAGAGCTGATTATTATATAAGAACTTTTGCTGGAGGATTTGATGAACAGTCTGATAAAAGAAATATTTTCGTTGAACATCCCAATGGTGAAGTAGCTCAAACTAAAAGTTACGGTTTCTTCAATGTTTATCCAAAAGTAAGATCTGGTTCAACTATAATTATTCCAAATTTACCTCCCGAAACAGAAGCTGATAAAGATAAAGAAGATATTGATTGGACAACTTTATTAGGAGATTCTGTAACTCAAGCAATGTCGATAATAACCCTTTTGTTGTTGATTGAAAGGATATAAAATATCTGCCAATTATTTTTAAATTCTAACAAAATGGTTCTTTATTGTGTCATATAGGATTTGGAAAAGGCTAAATTAAATTATAAAAGCCACACTCTATTTAAGAATGTGGCTTTTTTTATTTTGGGTTTAACCCAAAATATCTTTATACTTAATCTCTTATTCTTCAATCGCAGCTACACCTGGTAAAGTTTTACCTTCCAAGAGTTCTAGCATTGCTCCTCCTCCTGTAGAAATAAAGCTCATTTTATCAGTTAATCCTACATCAGCAATAGCAGACACTGAATCACCTCCACCAATTAAACTATAGGCTCCCGCTTCTGTAGCTTCTGCAATTGATCGAGCTAATGAATTTGTTCCATTTGCAAATGTTTCCATTTCAAAAACTCCAACTGGACCATTCCAAAGAATACTTTTACTATTCATTAATACGTCATGATAATCTTTAATGGTATCAGGACCGATATCTAATCCTTCCCATTCAGGAGGTATGGAATCTTTTGCTACAATTGAAGTATTTGCATTATTACTAAAATCATCAGCTATTAAGATGTCAACAGGTAAATAAATCTTAGTATTGGTTGCATTTGCTTTTTCAAGTATCTTAGAAGCTAATTCAGTAAATTCATCTTCACAGATTGATTTTCCAACTTCCAGACCCATACTTTTAAAGAATGTATAACTCATTCCGCCTCCAATCAAAATATTATCTGCAAAATTCATAAGATTCTCTATCAATTGAATTTTGTCACTAACTTTTGCGCCACCAACAATTGCCGTAACTGGCTTTTCAGCCTCATTCATAAGTTTGTGACCATTCACTAGCTCTTCTTGCATTAAGAATCCAAATGCTTTGTTTTCTTTTGTGAAAAACTTAGCAACTGTGGTAGTTGAAGCATGAGCTCTATGCGCTGTCCCAAAGGCATCATTTATATATATGTCACCTAAAGCAGATAGCTTTCTTGCCATTTCTTCATCACCTTTGCTTTCTCCTTTATGGAACCTAGTATTTTCTAATAATACCACTTCACCTCTTTTTAAAGAATCACAAACTTCTTTACCATTCTCTCCAAAAGGATCTGATACGAACTCTACATGTACTTCTATTAATTCTTCTAAATGCTCAACTATATGCCTAAGAGTGAATTTCTCAATATCAATTTTGCCATCTGATGTTAATTTTTTCTGAGGCCTTCCCAAATGTGACATTATAATTAATGTACCACCATTATCTAAAACATGTTTTAATGTAGGAAGAGCTCGTTGCATCCTAGTGTCATCTGTGATTTTACCCTCTGCGTCAAGAGGAACATTAAAATCTACTCTGATAAGTACCTTTTTGCCATCAAATTTTATATCCTTGATATTTGCCATATTAAACTCTTGCTGTTAAGTCTGCTAATCTTGCTGAATAACCAGCCTCATTATCATACCAAGAAACTATTTTCACAAATTTTCCATTTACGTCTGTCAATAAAGAATCAAATATTGATGAATGTGGATTTCTTACGATGTCAGAACTAACAATAGGGTCAGAAACATATTGTAAAACACCTTTCATTTCACCTTCTGCATATTTCTTAAATATGCTATTGATTTCTTCAACGCTCTTTTCTTTTTCAACTATTACATTTAGTTCAATTAATGAACCTGTGATAATTGGTACTCTTAATGCCATTGCAAATAACTTACCTTTTACCGAAGGAATAACTTTTCCTACGGCATTAGCTGCACCTGTTGAGGTAGGAACAATATTATATGCACAAGCTCTGGCTCTTCTTAAATCACTGTGAGGAGCATCTTGTATGTTTTGGTCTGAAGTGTAAGCGTGTGTTGTTGTTAGTGATCCTTGAACAATTCCTAAATTATCTTCTAATATTTTAACAACTGGTGCTAAACAATTTGTAGTACAAGAAGCATTTGAAATTAAATTTTCATCTCCTAATTCATCATCATTTACACCTAAAACTATAGTTTTAAAAGCATCATCTTTTGCAGGAGCAGAAATTACAACTTTTTTTGCACCAGCTTCTATATGTTTACTTGCACCTGGACCGTTTCTGAAAATTCCAGTACATTCTAAAACTACATCAATTTTTAAATCCGCCCAAGGTAATTTAGATGGATCTCTTTCTGCTGAAGCTTGTATCGTATTTCCATTTACTGTAATTGTATCATCTGTGCTTTCAATTGAACCATCAAAAATTCCATGAGCACTATCGTACTTTAATAAATGAGCAAGAGTTTTATTGTCAGTCAAATCGTTGATTGCTACAACTTCAATTCCCTCTTTATTTAATAGGTTTCTAAAAGTTAACCTTCCTATTCTACCGAAGCCATTAATTGCTACTCTTTTAGCCATAATTTTTATTTTAGATTTAGTGATTTTATTTAATCTGATTTTAAATTTACGACTGCAAATGTAAGAAATTAAAGATTAAATATCAGCTAATATTCCTTTGTGTAAAATATGACTTGAAGAAGCCAATAAATCGCTAATTTTGTAAGAAACAATTTCTAAAAATGAAAAACTCATTTGTATTTTTATGTTGGATGACTTTCCTTTTATTGTCTTCTTGTCAACCTACATCTTGTGAAGACTTAGAAGGATTTAAGTCTGAGAATCAAGCGATAAAGCTAGTAAAAGAAATAAATTTTCCATTTGATAAAACACATACTCTTATGTCAGATGAATGGATGAAAGTAGCTACTTATAAATCCTGTGATAACCTTACTGGTTTTTTTATTTTTATAGATAGAAATTCTGGAATTGAATATATGCATCAAAATGTGCCTATGGTTAATTGGCTAGGATTTATGCAAGATGCAAAAAAATCAAATTATTACAACTTAAAAATTCGAGGAAAATTTCCTATTCAATTGAAGTAAATTTGGTGCAAAAAAAAGCCAACTAACAATAATGTTAGTTGGCTTATTCATTAGTAGCCCCTAGGGGAATCGAACCCCTCTTTCCAGGATGAAAACCTGGCGTCCTAACCGATAGACGAAGGGGCCATAAATCTATACTTGTAAGTTTAGATTTAAAGCTTTCCAGTTCGTTTACCGAATGAAGTGACAACTAAATTTATATGCTTTTCTTCAGAAGCGACGCAAAGATAACAGCTTTATTCAATTTCAAAAAGAGATATCAATGTTTTTTTTAAAATATTTTATTATTCCTTTATATGAAATGATTAGCTTAATTAATAAATTAAAGATAATTGTCTTAAAGTCAAACTATTATCTATTAACTCATTTAATTTACCTCATAAAAAAGCCAACTACAACTGCAGTTATAATTAGTAATATGATAGATAAATATCTATAATTTTGATACCAAGGTAGATCTGCCAGCTCTAATGTCTCTTCTTTTATCAAGCTTGGAGTCCATATTAATCCATCTGTTTTTTCTGCAGGAGGTGGAGCTGTAGATAAACTAACAATTATATGTACAAGGAAACATATTAAGAATAACACAGTAGTTCTAAGCAAGAAATGCATTTGGAACCACCAAAAATCTACAGCCATTACAATTCCTATTACCCAGATTACTGCAAAAATAAATCCAGCAACTAATGAAGCAAATGATCCATTTGCATTTCCTCTTTTCCAAAACAATCCTAATATAAATACACTAACAATAGGAGGAGCAATATAACCTAATACATCTTGTAGGTATTTGAAAAGATCTCCATACTTGCTAATCTGTGGTGCAACAAGCGAAGCTAGCACCACAAGCACTAATGTAGAAATTTGACCCACTCTTACTAATTGCTTGCTCGTTAACTTGGGGTTAATCTTCTGAACAAAATCCATCGTTATTAAAGTGGAAGCCGAATTGAAAGTAGCCGATATACTAGACATCATAGCAGCTAATAAACCAGCTACTACTAATCCCACTAATCCTATGGGCAATAAATCAAATAATAAAGTAGGGTAGGTGTAATCTGGACAATCCGCCAAATTTGTACATACTCCATCCAAAGTGTTATAACTTACTTCTCTTGTTCTATAAATTAAAAAGGCTAAAGTCCCTGGAATTACCATTATTAATATTACTGGTAATTTTAAGAAACCAGCAAATAAAGCACCCCATCTTCCATGATTCAAGTTTTTAGAACTCAATATCCTTTGAACCATAAACTGGTTATTTGCCCAAAAGTAAAAACCCAATAATGGAACCCCAGTTATTAATCCCCACCATGGCACAATTACTCCTGGTCCGTTATCTTTCCACCAAGGACCATTATTGTCCCTTAATATAGTCAAAGTTTCATCCGCAGATTTAACTGCAAAATCATTCTCAGCCATTCCCATAGTAGCTCCTGAAGCATTCAAAGCATCAAGTTGCGAAACCATCGCACCCCATCCTCCTACTTCTCTGAAAGCATAATAAGTTAATATGCATGAACCAAATATTAAAACTATCGCTTGAATTACTTCTGTTTTAACAACTGAGTTCAAACCTCCTGGAATAGTATATGC
>CAYOIL010000277.1:0-5514 GCA_964403985.1 uncultured Saprospiraceae bacterium | reverse complement strand
ACATAAAGCTTAATTACTTTTGTAGCAAGATTAATTTTATGAATTTTATAGATACTCATTCTCATATTTACTTATCTGATTTCAAAGAAGACATTTCAGATGTGCTAGACGCTTGTTTAGAACTTGGTGTTAAAAAAATATTGATGCCTAATATTGATATGTCTTCAATTGATGATATGCACTCTTTAGAAAATAAGTTTCCTAATCAATGTTTGTCAATGATGGGGCTCCATCCATGTTATGTAAAAGAAGATTACAAAGATCAGCTTAATGTAATTGAAAATTGGTTTGGCCAACGTCAATACAAAGGGCTTGGCGAAATAGGAATAGACATGTACTGGGATAAATCAACTTATGACATTCAAGTTGACGCTTTTAGGAAACAATGTTTATGGGCTAGAGAATTGAAAATCCCTGTTTCGATTCATTCACGAGATGCACTCGATATCACAATCCCCATCATAGAAGAATTACAAGATGGAAATTTAAGTGGAGTGTTTCATTGTTTCAATGGTACTGTAGACGATGGTAAAAGAATTGCTGATACAGGTTTTTATATGGGAATAGGAGGTGTAGTTACTTTTAAAAAAGCGGGTGTAGATAAAACAGTTGGCGAACTAGATCTTAAAAATATGGTATTAGAGACGGATGCTCCTTATTTATCCCCTACCCCCAATAGAGGTAAACGAAATGTACCTAATTACATTCCTATCATTGCTGAAAAAATAGCAGAAGTAAAAGAAATTTCTTTAGATGAAGTAGCAAAAACTACTACTGAAAATGCAATAAATATTTTCAATCTATGAAATTAGAGAGCTGTTGTGAAAATGTAAAACAAGCTATAATTGCTGAACAATCAGGAGCAGATCGAATTGAATTTTGCAGTACGCTTAAAGAGCAAGGACTTACGCCCAAAATAAATGAAATCAAAGAGCTCCTTGATAAGGTAAAGATTCCTGTGCGCGTAATTATTCGTCCTACAAACTCTTTTTATTCTAACAAAAACATCCTAGATAACTGTTTAAAATCAATTACTTCTTTTGAAGCTTTGGGACTGGAAGGATATGTATTTGGATATGCTACGTCGACTCATTCTATTGATCATGAAGCATTAAAAAAGATACTATCCATCACTTCTAAACCTATAACATTTCATAAAGCAATTGATGTAATGCAAGATCCCATTAAAGCCATAATTGAACTTGAAAAATATACGCAAGTAGATACTATATTAAGTTCTGGTGGCAAAAAAACAGCATGGGAAGGAAGAAATGTCTTGTTACAAATGAAACAAAATAGTTCTAAAAACATTCTTGCTGGAGGGAAAATTACTACTAAAAATTTAGTAGAACATCATAAATTCTTGCAATTTGATTGGTACCATGGGACAAAGATCGTATAGATAAGTTTATATTGTGCTAGATATTTTCTGCTTAAAAAATACATTAGATTACCGATACTCCGACAAAAGATACCGTTACTCCGAATAATTTAAGCACAATACCCATTCTTTCTACTTTTAATACGTACAAATAAAGTACAAACCTACTAACCTAATGAATACAGAAGTAAATAGATATATTAGACAAAATATAGCTGTCTTATTTGTCTGTTTTTTGATTTCAACAATTAGTACGGCCCAAGATATTTCATATGTAGTGCATACGGAAGGGAAAGATGGTTTAGCTGATCGAAAAGTCGATTTTGTAACTAGAAGTGAAAATGGAGAATTTTATATTATTACTGACAGAACTATCCAAGAATTTAACGGCAGTGAACTCCGTGAATTGGATAGCATACCCCATGACTTTGCCAGTAGCAAAATTCAATTCATTTATCGTGACAGTTTGAATAAGCCAACTTTAGTTATGCAAAATACGCCTTCAATCAGCGTAAATGCTCGAGAAAACCAATTGAATTTTATCTCGAATATCTCTCATCAAATAGGATCAGAAACTTCCTCTGATTCTATTGTCTTGACTGGAAATCCCAGACAACTTTTCTATCTTAAAAGACATCAAGAAAATACTTATTCAGTAATACGAAAAGGCAAAGTCATAGGTTCTATTTCTACAAATAAGTTTCCAACTCAATTATTCTATGATGACATTACAGAGACTTTTTTTACTGTCTCAGGCAAAACCGATATTGAAGTTTTTCAGAAAGATAAAGTGAAACAATATCAAGGTAAATTACTTTGGAAAAACAATAAACTCATTTATTGTTCTAAAGAAGGAATCTTTGAATGGCAAGATGATGATTTTACCCAAAAAGAAGATTTTAATCAACAAACAAATAATATCCTTTGGGCGAAAGCCGATTCAAAAGGGAATATATTAATCGCTTTGCACATAAATTTTGCAAAAATAAATACGCTCTATTTATGGACTCAAAACGAAGAATTACTCGAATACAATGAGATTGTTAAACTCAATAACAACATTATAGATATATACGCTGAAGATTTTCAAGATAAAATGCTTCTTGCCACTTTCAATGGACTGTTTGCAGTAAAACTTACTAATAAAGGGATAAAAAGATATTGGTATACACGCAACTTACCAAAATCAAATTTTGGAGCTGTAGTAACTGGAATTGTACAAGGATAAGATGCAAGCTATTTCGTGAAAGAAACAGGCGGTTTATACGAATTAAAAAATGATGTGTATACTTCTTTGGTAGCAGACAACAAGCTAATAAACAATAGCGGTTTATTGTATTATGAAAGTAAAAATGAGCTTCTTATCTCTTCTTATACATTCACAGATTCAGGAATATTAACTATATACAATATAAATGACAAACGTGTAAGAAAAAAGATTCCATTGAACTTTATGCCTCTGCAAATCAGCTGGTTAAATAAAGATCAAATTATAATTTGTGGTAAAGCTAGTACTGCAACTTTTAATCAAACTAAAATAAATGGTAGAGCTATAATTTATGATCTTAGGGAAGAAATTTATAAAGAATTAATTTTACCAAAAGAAATAATAGTTAATGAAATTCGTAGCGTACTATATGATAAAATACATGAAAAGTATTGGATAGGTACTTCTGAAGGACTGTATGTTCATCAAGGAGAAAGAGTAGAAAAATTACTCGATTCTCATATTCGTATCGCAAAAATTATTGACAAAAATGTCTTCATAGGAAGTAAAGGAAATGGCTTATATATTTTTGATAGAAAAAATGAAGCTTTAATTAAAAGATCAACGAGCAACTATGAGTTAACTGATAATTCTATCATCTCAATCGAAACGGATATAGAAGGCAATATATGGTTAGGTAGCTTTAATGGAATAAGTGTTTTTGATCAATCTCTAAACTTGATTAAACGAATTTACGAAGATGAAGGCCTTTCTAATCCTGAGTTCAATACAAATTCATCTGCAATCAATACAAAAGGAGAAATCTTACTGGGCACAATAAACGGTCTTACTAAAATTGATCCTAGTTTTATATTAAACAATCAAGATATGGTAAATCTTGATATTACAGAAATTGAAGTCTGGCATAATGGTAAATCAAAGCGGTCATCATATTATCCAGACTTTCTTCTTAGAAAACCATTAGATAGCGTAATTGGTCATTATAAAACGACGGACTATTATATTCCTTTTCATTCGTTAAGATCATCTGATTTTAAAATTGAAACAAGTCAAAATCTTGAACTCTCACTAAGTGACAATCAATTTAGAGTTAAAAAATTTGAAGTTGGAGAAAACAAAATTGAATTACTGGCGAGTAATGACAGCTTTGTATTCGAGGGTGAGCATATTGTTCAATTTAACGTAAAACCCAATTTAAGACCTATTTATGTAAGTCTAATATCCCTTTTATTAATTGGATTGGTATTTATAATTTTTAGAACTCAAAAAAAGAATTCAGAAGCTACGTTAAGCGAAGAAAAGGTGAAATTTAGTAAGCAGTTGGCTGAAATGGAATTGACTGCTTTAAGGTCTCAAATGAATCCACATTTTATATTTAATGCTTTAGGTGCCATACAATATTTTATAAATACAAAAGACATTGCTAAAGCAGATGAATATTTGTCAAAATTTGCCAAACTGATGCGTTTTATCTTAGAATCTTCAAAGTCAAAATTTATAAAAGTAGAGGATGAAATAAGTATGTTAAGATTATACATTTCACTAGAACATATAAGATTTGAAGAGAAGTTCTCCTATGAATTTAATGTAGATGAAGAACTTAATGAAGTTGAATTCTATATTCCTTCTATGATAATTCAGCCTATAGTTGAAAATGCGATTAATCATGGACTATACCACTTAGACAAAAGAAAAGGTAAATTGAATGTTGTTTTTGAATATAAAAATGAATCTGAATTACATTGTACAATAACTGACAATGGAATAGGAAGAGTTGCCGCTATGGATTTTAGAAAAGAAAAAGAGCATACTTCAAGAGGAATGCAAATTATTAATGAAAGAATAAAAGCATTAAAAGCAAGTGGCTTATATGACTTGGAAATAAACTATTCCGACCTTTCAACTCCTACAACAGGAACAGAAGTCTCGATCAAAATTTATCAAAATAATTGATATGAAAATCAGGTCAATAATAATAGATGATGAAAAGAAATTACAAGAAGTTTTAGAAATAAAACTTACTCAATATTGTGAAAACGTAGAAGTTATTGGTAGGGCTGAAAATGCAAAAAAAGGCTATGAACTAATTAAAAAAACAAAGCCCGAT
Source organism: uncultured Saprospiraceae bacterium (assembly GCA_964403985.1). Classification (GTDB taxonomy): domain Bacteria; phylum Bacteroidota; class Bacteroidia; order Chitinophagales; family Saprospiraceae; genus JAHDFB01. Next base: position 798 of record CAYOIL010000277.1, on the reverse strand, counting down.
TTAGTGTTTTTAGATATTCAAATGCCTGAAGAAACTGGACTCGAATTGTTGAGTAGATTTGATAAAATTGATTTCGAAATCATTTTTGTTACAGGTTATAATGAATTTGCTTTACAAGCATTGAAAGTAAGTGCAGTTGACTATATTTTAAAACCAGTTGAGAATGAAGATTTAAAGAACGCGGTAATTAAAGCTCAGAAAAGATTAACTGAGAGAGAAAAACTGAAACGATTTGAAGTTTTAAAACACAATTTAGAGAATAATACTTCAAAAGATGCAAAGATCGTTATTCCAGGAGCCAAATTTTATCAACAGATGAGTGTTTCATCTATTATACACTGCGAAGGATGGCAAAAGTACACTAAGATTTTCCACCAATGCGGAAAAGAAATTCTTAGTTCTTATAATATAGGAGTATTTAAAGATTTGTTGAGTAAATACGATATTTTCTATATACCACATAAATCACATCTAGTGAATTTAAATCATATAGACGGATATAAAAAAGAAGGTATTATTCACATGAATAATGGGAATGAAGTACCAGTCAGTAGGAGAAAAAAGGTAGAATTTCAAGAAAAACTTAGAAACAAATAGTTACTAAATAAAAGAGCGGAGAGTAAGGGATTCGAACCCTTGAAACGTTCACACGTTTACACGCTTTCCAAGCGTGCGCCTTCGACCACTCGGCCAACTCTCCGTAAGTCCGCAAAATTAGGTATTAATTTTAGTTTAATCCGAATTATTCAATAGTTCTTTATCTCGAAGACTGAAAAAGGTATAATATCAACCGTATTT
>CAYOIL010000276.1:0-5533 GCA_964403985.1 uncultured Saprospiraceae bacterium | reverse complement strand
GGGATCATTGGCGCTATCGCGCTCTTGATCCATGTGGGGCTCATGCGACGCTTACCTTCGACCAACCACGTCGGCCTTAGCCGCTCCGCCGAGTCAGTTCGATAGAAGTAGGGGCTCACCCGGCCACTCGTGATGTATCCGGGCTTGCGCACGGCAGCTTCGCGGGAGAGTCCGTTCGACCATGAGTCCATGCCTGGCTTTCGCGGAGGTCGACCGTCGCAGCTGACGCTCACCGACTTGAGATGGAGTCAGCTCGGGAAGTCCGAGACGCGCTCATCGCTTCGCAGCTGTTCAAGCACAGCACGGACGATCCTGTCCCTTGACCCAGAAGGCTCGGGCAGCTCGCGGCCGGATTGGTGCACGGCTTCTTTGAGCGCGGACCGAAGCACACCCCAGTCGTTCGAAGGATCAGCACCGGAAATGAGGTCGACTAGGTCGGATCCGCGGCCGAATTTGAGTGCATCCCGGAAGAGATCGATGTCCTGGGGCCATTCGGCCACGGCATCGCCCTGGGCATCGAGCCAGGCAGCGATGTGGGGCTCAGCTTGTTCCCACTGATCGAGTCGCACGAGCACTGCTGCGAGGGTGTGGCGGATCATGCTCGAGTCAGGGGATAACTTGATCGCACGCTGCGCAGCGACGTTGGCAACGCTGAGACCAAAGTCCTGGGTATACATGCGCCAAGCGATCGAATTGAGCGTTTTGGGATCGTCCTCAGAGTCGATTTGCGCCTCCAAGCCTTCGAGCGCTTGGAGAGCGCTCTGTTTCTCACCGGCGGCGTTCTCCGCGAAGGCGAGTCCGAGATGCAGCCGCGGATTATCGGGCGAGCTGTCCAGGGCATTCATGAGGGCTTCCCGCACGCTCTTTGCCTTGCTCGGCACTTCTTGGAGCATCTCCGCGTATTGGAGGGCGAGATCTTCGTCAGGCCTCCATGCGTCGTCAATAAGCTCTTCAAGGATCGCGGCCGCCTCGTCGACCCTCCCGAGACCCTGACCGAGAATTTGAGCGAGCTGAGACTTGAGACCGTTGTGGTGGGGCCGGATCGCGATCGCGTGGTCTATTGCCTCCTTTGCCAACTCCGGTTCGTTGAGGTGGACTTGGTGCGCATGGGACTTGAACGCAAATGAGGTCCAATCCCTGGGGTCCTCCGCGACCGCCTTTCGGAACGCTTCAACTGATTCTCTGTGCCGGCCTACATTGTGCAACAGGCAGCCCGTGTGCTTCCAGAAGCCAGGGAACTCGCCGATATCGCGCGCCCAATCGAGGGCGGTCTCCACCCTCTTCATCCCTGGCTCCGGATCGCTGATTGTGGCTTGGAACACGCTCTCCAAGTAAGCGTCCAGCGCTTCTTGGCGGGGCTTGTAGTCGCTGCCGAGCTTCCGGAACGCTGACTTGAGTAAGTCAGCCGCGCGACCGTGCAACTCCGAATCTGCGAATTCAGCACGGTAGTGGATCGATAAGCCCGTCAGGAGATCGAGGCTAGCTGACTCCTCCAGTGACCATTGATCTGTCTTCCTCTTCTTGATCCATCTGAGCAGCGTTCTGTTGCTCGCAACCAGATGGCTCTGCAATCCATACGGTCGGCCGAACACATCGAACAGGCTCTCGGCTTCGGGATTAGCGGCGCGCATGTCGTCTATGAGCTCGACGATGTCCTTTAGGTTCTCTCTCCATTCAAGACCGAGAACAATGACGCGCGCCGCTTCCGCGAGCGCAAGGTCGGGGCTGATCCAGGCCTGGAGGTGGATTTGCTTCATGCGCCATTCGATGCGGTGGGTGCGCGACGCTTTGGGCCCTGGGTTGAGCTCTGCATGGCAGGCAAGGAGTTTGTTGGCGAGATTCAAGAGCGGTTTCGGGGGATGCTTGCGCCAGTGCCGCTGAAAGTACGTCCGTACGGTGGGGTTGAGGTCTTGACCCGCCATCAGGCAGTAGCGAAGGGAGAGCTCCCCCAAGCGCTCCAGGGGATGGTCGGTTTCCCAGTACCTGCCTAAGAGCGCGGTGTCCGTGCGTCGCAGCAGACCGAGGACGATGGTATCGAGGTAGTCGCGACTCTCTGGACCACGACTCTCCAAGTGCACGAGCATTCTCGTGACGGCGATCTCGTTGACTTTCTCAAGCGCATCCGAATCCGCACTGCTTCCAACGTCAGCCTCCACGTCTTCCAGCAAGCCGGTGCTCTCACCGCGACTAAACATTTCCACAAAGGCGCCCACCGGATTCGGGTAGCCTGAGGTGAACTTGTGTAGGCGCTCGGCCAGTGCACCCTGGTCATCCTCGATACCAGCTCGGGCCAAACAGCGCCTTATCTCGGAGACGGTGAAGTGGAAGTTCGGATCAAAGTCGACTTCGCGGAACCTTTGGCGTCCCACGATGTCCTTCCAGGTTGTCGCTTTGCCAGCGGCGATAGAAGCGTCCGGCGCGCGCCGGCTACCGATTATGAGCGTCAGTGCCGTGCTGCCATCGATCAAGGGACCGAAGAAATCGACCATGAACGCCTCCAATCGTCGGTCGAAGTGTTCGCAGGTGTCGAAGACTAGAAGAAGGGGCGCCTCTACACTGACCTGACGCAAGCAACCACTGAGCGCTTGGGCCAGGACGTGAGTCGGCCGTAACAACACTTCTTCGGATGGTGCTCCCAGCAACTCCGTAGCCCACACGCCCAGGACCTGTTCGCGCTTCGCATTGTCCCGCAGCATGAGCTGCACGGTGGCGAGCTGTCGCTCCGAGTCTGCTGGAATGATCTCGTGGCGGACAAGGTTCGAGAGAAGCTCCTCATTCTCCGGGAGCCAGTCGCCCTGGGTCCTGGAACCATCCCGTTGCAGGCTGTGCTCAAGCTTCAGCAGACTAGCCGTGATCTGATTTTGAATCTCGGCGCGCTTAGGTGCATAGACGTCGACTTGGGCGACGGCAGCCCAGTATTCGTCCAGACTCTCCGTGGAATAGAGCTGAGCTGTCCGGTGCGCGACAGCGTCTAGGATGTCCCGCTCGCGCGTGGGAGGGCGCCGAACGGGATCGCACCATTGCGGAAGGCCCCAGTCCACGAGTCCCGCGCGGAACTCCTCATGGAATTCCTTGGCCCGCACGCATGCATGGCGTAGGAACCAGCTCTTGCCCATTCCTCCGATCCCATGGCACCAGATGACCTGAAGGCTATCGGAGCTCCTCTCTAGCTCGCTTCCGGCGAATCGGCTCGCGCATCCCCGCAGGGCATCTTCCACATGCACCACGACATCTTCCCGTCCGATGAATTCATCCCGGAATCGATCGCCCGGATCAATGCTCGGGATCTGTGCCAGTGTGGGCCGTTGAATCGGATTCACATCCGGAGCGGGAGCTGGCACCACCACGGAGGGGGTGCCCGCTCTGACCTCAGCAAGGGACTGGAGGAACAGGGGCAGGTCGCTGAAGTTATCGCCGTATGCCAGGGGGAATACGCGTTCGTCCTTATCGTGTTCGCTCTTGACAGCATCGATCTCGGATTTACGGCAGAGCCTGAGAACGCGATTGGTGTCTTCAGCAAAGGTGGCCCTGCTCCAGCGCATCAGGGTAGCGAAGTTCGGGTCAGCGAGCCCACTTCCGTATCCCACGAAGAGAAGAGTCGAACGCGATCGAAGCACGCGTTGGACGTTCTGCGCTTTTTCGTCATCAAGGACACGCTGATAGTCACTCTGGCTGAGAATTACAGATTCGGGCTCGTCGAAGTAGCCGTGCAGATGCAGCACAGCTTGCCGCACGCCCCTTAGCCACTCACCGGCGTGAGAAGCATCCAGCCAGGTGATTGGGTCGTACCCAGTTACATGTTCGATGAGATGGTCATAGTTGGTCGTCGCGATCGGAGCTTGGAGCGCCTGGAGGGCCTTGATGACGCTCGGCTCAAGGTGCGGGGTGCGATGGAGCGTACCGACCGATTCTTGCAGCCACTTTCTATACTCCGGTCCCTTGGGCCCGCCTAGACGGTTTGCGATTTGAGTCGCGACAGACAGAAGATCTTCCAATTCACCTGTGCCCAAGTCTTCTTGTCTTCGCCGCCCCCAGGCCTCTGGGTCCCGGTCTGGCCGAGCCACATCCAGAACCCGCTCGATTCCGTCGTAGAGAAGTCCATCCCACGAAGCCGTCGGGGAGCTGTTGGTCGTCGCGATTGAAACTCCTGTCCCCGCAATGATCACGACTCTGTCCTTAGCGAGATTCTCAAGGAGGTCGCGTAAGATAGTTGACATGGGGCAACGGGGGCTAGCACGGGCGCTGATGGGCGACGGGATCTGATCACGAGTTGGCTGCTTCTGACAGCAGACCTCGCTCCCTGGGACGCAGATGGCCGTGGCCGTTCGACGCGAAAGGAGTCGGGCGTTACACAATATAGGGCCGCGGCCATCTCAGGGGGTGCCCCAGCGTTCCTGCTCCCGAGGGTGGATGAGCGGCCTGGGCTTGGGTTTGGCATATGCCCAGAGGTTTTTCGGGCCTACTGGGACTTGAGTGGAGAGCGCCCGATCTGTTGAGCAGTGATGGCTGGAGAGATGTAGCGTCCGGGGATGGTACTGGAGGACTTTCTGAGCCGATCGCTCGCGCTAGACAAACCCGGCGTTGGAGAACGAATACCTAGACGAATGCCCCTTCCAGGGCTGCTCGCACGTCGATTTGAGGCTGAACAGGCATCCTGACCGCAATGAAGTCGCACGTCCAACCAAAGTAGGCGACCTCGATGCCTTGGAGAGACTAGGTATGACTGGAGGTAGTAAGACTACTGCATGCCTGACTGTTGGTATCGACCTCGGAGATCGCTCGAGCCACGTCTGCGTGCTCGAGTTTCAGGAGACGTGGTAGAGCCCGGCAAAATCGCCACGACGCCTGCCGCGTCCTCGATCTATCCTCACTTCCCCCCCCTGTCCCGTCAGAAGGAGGAGGTGGGTCAAAATGCGCCGCCAGGATGATGGCGCTGCGTTGACAGCAAGGTTTAGATCTTGCCCGCAAGTACCACAGTCGCCTTGCGGGAGGCCTTCAGCTGCTCGGCCGCCGCGGTGACTGACGTCTCGCGCTGCCCTGCGCCAGATCGGCAAGGCTTCGACGTAAGCTCGGCGACAGGCCTGGCCACGCGGTCAGGAGTCGAGTCAGATGGGGGTCGGACGTCTGTTCGTGCTCGTCGGGGACCTCAAGCTCAGTGACAGTGCCGGACTTGGGGACCGCGGGAATTCGGCAGGTGTCGGTGTCAGTGCTGGCAGGAGCCCGGGAATCGCCGTGTTTGGCGCCAGTCGGTCGCCATGGTGTTCGCTTCTGGGGCGCAGAATCTGACCCGGAAGGGCCGCAAACGGACCATTTTGCGGACACCTGCTCGGACGAGGCATCCTCGGAATCGTTGCAAGTACCCACAGATATAGCAGCTACGTCTGATGGTTCAGCACATGGGACGAGGGTTCGACTCCCCCGGCCTCCACCATTCACTCCCCTGCACTTGTGGGGGCCTACCCTTGCATCCCGCCACGGGCGCCGGGACACTCCTCTCTTATGCATACGCATCTGAGCGGAGGGCTTCTTGGCC
>CAYOIL010000275.1:3199-5559 GCA_964403985.1 uncultured Saprospiraceae bacterium | reverse complement strand
CTACTGGATGAATGAAAAATTAGATTACAAAAATGTAGCTTTGACAAACGTTTTAGATGATATTAATCGTCTCTATAATAAAAGTCTAAAAGCGCAAAATGTGAATTCTGATGAAATATTTATAACGAGTTCATTCGAAGGAAATAGTTTAAAAGAAATTATTCTTATTCTTGAAACTATTTCAAATGTTACAATAGAATAGCACAAACTAGGCTTTTATTCGTTCTTATTTATAGAATAAATTTATGTTGACTAAGAAAAAGCCATTTCTTTTATGTTTGTTTTTACTTGTTTTTTTTGGGCTTAAAGCCCAAAAAGGGATAGACTTTGAACAAATTCTTAAGCTTGAAACACAGTCAGCTAGTTTTGATCAATTACTGGAAGAAGTTGAAAATATAACTCAGATCTCTTTTAGTTATTCCTCTTCCACTATACAACCAGGTACAATAATCTATTTGCCCAAAAAGCAAATAAGTTTCAATGAATTTCTTTCAGTTCTACAAGAGCAGTTAAATGTAGAATATCTTGAATTTAATAACAAAATACTTTTCATACCCATAGCTTATGAAGAAAAAGAGTTTTGGATTGATGGATATGTAAGAGATGCAACAAGTGGAGAATCAATTATTGGTGCAACAGTATATAATTCATCCAGAAATTATGTCTCCTTAACAAACGAATTTGGCTATTATTCCCTGAAAGTTACTTCGTCTAATGAGCTGGTTAGAATTTCATTTCTTGGTTATACTCCCGAAATAATCACAGGTTTTTCAGAGAAAAAGAAAAGGATTGACCTGTCGCTTAAGCCTGCATTTACCTTGCCTAATATTGTCATAACTCCTTCTGATTCATTGTCCTCAGTACGACAAATAAATAAAGAAATTGAAGCGTCTCTGTTAATTTCAAATCCTGGATTACTTGGAGAAAATAATATTTTACAGTCGATGAAGTTCTTGCCAGAGATACAATCAGGTGGAGAAGTTCAAGGAAATATTCTTGTTCAAGGAGGAGGTCCAGATCAAAATCTCATTCTTATGGATGGGGTACCTATTTATGAAGTAAATCACCTTTTAGGTTTAACTAGTATTTTTAGTAATGAAGCTGTGAATTCTGTAGATATCGAAACTAGTGGTTTTTCAGCACAATATGGAGGAAGACTTTCCTCAGTTATAAATGTAAAAACGAAAAATGGCAACAAATTTAAACATCAAGCCAGAGTTTCAACTGGTCTTCTTGGAGCTAGTGTACATGTAGAAGGACCAATTGCCAAAACTAAAACGAGTTATCTAGTTTCAGCTCGAACTTCTTATATCAATCAAATTCTTCAACCCGTTGCAAAAAACTATTTTGATGTATTAAGTACGAACTTTGGTTATTCCGATATCAACGTAAAATTACACCACAACTTGACTTAAAACAGCTCCTTATCCTTAGGAGGATTTTTGGGAAATGACAATTTAGGATTTGATAATCAAATCTTTGCCTCTACTGAAAATGAAGAAATTCAGGCTATTACAAGAAACTCCATAAAATGGCAAAATGAAATGCTCAATATAAAGTACAATCAAGTTGTCAATGAAAAATTAGTATTCACAATAACAGCAAGTACCGTAGCTTATGACTTGAGATCCAGATCTTCGAATGAGATTATTACTACTTCAGCTGATACCACGATTACTAATGAACTTGATGTATTTGCAATTTCATTAATTGATGACAATAACTTGCGAACCGATTGGACTTATAAAACATCTGAAAATCATTCTATATCATTCGGTGGTGGTCTTTCCAACCATGTTTTCTCTCCTTCAATAATATCTCGAGATTCTATTAATGTCAACTTTGATCCAGCTTTAATAAATGGAATTTTTGCTAATGAGTACTTTTTATATCTTGAAGATAAAATTAACTTTTCTGAGTTTATTCAAATTACAGGTGGCTTCCATTTGTCTCGGTTTTTAGCCGAAGAAAATGATTTTAATTCTTTCCAGCCCCGCATGGCAATAGATGTTTTCTTTTCGGAAAACACAGATTTAAATCTATCTTATTCTCAAATGACGCAGTTCATCCATCTTCTTGTTAACCCTGGAACTGGTTTGCCTGCAGATTTATGGTTGCCATCTACTGATAAAATTCAACCTGAAGAAAGTGTTCATTATAACTTAAAAGTACGGCATAAATGGAATAAATATTTTATGAGTTCGATCAGTGGTTATTATAAAACATATGAGAATTTAATCGATTACACTAGTGCTTCACCTTTGTTTAATCCCATAGTTACACAAGCAACTTTTATTCCCATTATAAATAATGCGCGTGATTGGGAAGATCGTGTAGAAGTAGGTAGAGGAGTATCTTAT
>CAYOIL010000275.1:2113-3189 GCA_964403985.1 uncultured Saprospiraceae bacterium | reverse complement strand
ATCTTATGGGGTCAATTTTTTTAACTCCTATATTTCTTCGAAATTCCGAACTACTTTTTCCTATGCCTATGGAGTATCAAATCGTCAATTTGATAATATAAATAAAGGGGAACCTTTTCCTTTTAAATATGACAGAAGACACGATATAAGTATATTGTTTCAATATAATTTGAATGAAAACTGGACGTGTGGTTTCAATTGGATATATGGCTCTGGACAAGCAACAACTTTCGCAACTACACAGTTTTTATCAATTGAAGGTGAGCCAATTTTAGACTTTTCTCAACGGAATAACTTTAGAATGCCTGATTACCATCGACTTGATCTGACGGCTTCTTATAACAGTGCGTTGACTGAAAAAATTGGAATGTCTATCGATTTTGGATTCTATAACACTTACAATCGATTAAACCCATATTTCGTCTATCTTGTCAATGACGAAGATGCGAATCAGTTTGATGCCCGCCAAATAGGTATTTTCCCCGTTTTACCCTTTGTAAATCTTAAATTTAGTTACAACTAATGTCAACACTTTGCTTTTGAACAATTTCAATAGTAAGATTTGATATTTTAATTTTTGGGCTCGAGCCCAAAAAACATTTTGAGAAAATCTATTTTCTTTTATATAATTTAGGGGGGATTATAATTTGAATCGTTTTAGTTGTAGCAAATCCAATGTAGTGGAAGAAAATATGTATCAACTATTGGCTAAAAAGTCAATAAATTCAATGTCTTCAGAGGAAAGGTCCTTTGTCGAACAGTCTATTTCAAAAGAAAGTGGAGATCAAAGCTTTTTGTCTGATTTATCTTTTATCGAAGAAAATAGTCAAGAATTCTTAGATTATAAATCTTTTGAAACGCCTAATGAAGGAATTTTGGGTACACCAAAAACAAATAGAATACGTAAGATTGTATTCTATATCGCAGCTTATGTTTTAGCCATAGTAGCTGTCTATTTTATGTTTTTTGCGACGAATAATCAATCTACTATAGATTATCAAATTGCTTTTCTGCCAGATGGAACTGAAATGAGATTGGATCACAAGGCTAAATCTAGTTTAAAGTATTCTAATGCC
>CAYOIL010000275.1:0-2103 GCA_964403985.1 uncultured Saprospiraceae bacterium | reverse complement strand
TGCATCAGAGCAAACCTGCAGAATAGTCGCCAGTTTCCTAGAAGATAGAACAATAGAATTAAAAGGAAATGCATTTTTTGATGTTGCTCACATGGAAGATGTACCATTTACAATTCATTTTGGAGAAAACACAATTACTGTTTTAGGTACTTCATTTTATGTTTTCGAAGAGGAAGAAATTGTAAAAGTAAGAGACGGAAAAGTACAAATAGAAAAGGGTAGTGAAAGTATAATACTTACTAAAGGTGAGGCGGTATCTTTAGGCGATAACAAAATCACTACAATTCCTTACAAAGAATCGCCATCAAGATTATTTTCTGGAAGTTATAAGAACGCGAAATTGGAAAAAATTCTCAATGATATTGCAAAAGCTTTTAGCATTGATTTTACTCATTCCGTTGCTATTCAAAAATGTGAATATAATGGAGAGTTTAACAACACAACATTAAAAGAAACGTTAGACGAATTATCCTTAATTTTTGATTTGACATATACATTCGAATCTAATTCCCTAAATATCAATTCAGTAGATTGTAAATAATTAAGAATTATTTTTTTACAAAAATATCGCTGATATACTTACGCTTAAAGAGTCTTACTAAATATTGTGTCATAAGAAGGTAATATTTTTCATAAATTGACAGAAAAAACTTTACTAATTGGTGGCGCGGACAGTTTAATCTTACTATATTTGGTAAGTGAGAAGTCCCTTAATATATTGTTTTCTAATTCTATGCATGTCTTATGCATTAACTTCTTGTGATAAGCCTTTATCTGTTGACTCTAAGTCAAATCAAAAACTTGTCATGAACGGTATTTTAAGGGTAGATGACACAATCCAAGTTGAAATCAGCAAAACACGTGATTTATTTGATGACGAAGATGCAATAGATTGGGTTCGTAACGCAGATGTTTATTTACATCTTGAAGAAAACACCCTTCCCATCCAAATGGAATATAAAAGTAAAGGAATTTATTCTTCTAAAGCAGTGGCCGAATATGGGAAAAAATACTGCATTGAAGTAGTTCATAATACGTTTGATAATATTTCAGCTTCAGCAGATATGCCTGATGTTACTTTAGGAAAAGTCATTTATGTTGGAAATACAGAAAATCAACAAAATTTTGAATTGAACATAACAAATCAGAACTCTGATAATTTTTACATTTGGGAAATGATTGAAAGAAATTCAGAAGGAGTTACTACAAATATTGAAATCTTTAGTGGAGATAGTCGAACTGACAATATTTTACCAGAAGAAACGCAAGTTCAAAGACGTATATTTTTAAAGGGTGTTCAATCTGACTCTTTCGATGGGATTAATTCTTCATTCAGCGCATCAGGACTTTCTGTAGATCAGTTTGAAAATACTGAAGTAAGACTAATTACTGTCAATCAAGATATGTACAAGTATTTCAGATCGCTCGAGTTGTATAAGAATTCCAAAAACAATTTTGTTAAACCTATTGAAATCTATAGCAATGTAGATAAGGGATTGGGGATTTTTGGTGCAATAAGCGAAAATATTATCCCTGTAACAGAGTAGTTACAATTGCTTTTCATTATTTATATTATTTAAGCTAGTTTGAAATGAAGACTGCTTCCGAAAGATTTTCTAACGTAGTTAGCAAAGGAATAAGTCCTATTTTAAAGTTTAATTCTTTTAAGAAAAAAGAACTCACTTACTCCAAAAAAGTTGATAACATTATCCATGTATTCAATATTCAAAAAGATAAATGGAACTCCAAAACAGAAATCAATTTCACATTTAATATTGGGGTATTTGCATATAACTATTGGTTGGCTGAAGTTGACAATAAAAATGAAATATTGATGCCCGTTTTTCCTAGTATAAGCGATTGTATTATAGAAAAAAGGATAGGGGAATTGAAATACGGATCTGATTATTGGTATGCAATAGATTCTAACAGAATAGAAAATAGGCTTATCAAAGAGTCTGAAATGGATATTCAAAAATATATACTTCCATTCTTTGAAGAGTTTAAATCAGAGGATAAAGTAATCCAATACTTAAAATCGAATCAAGACAAAGAAGCTAATGAATATAGGTTATTCATTTTGTTAGCGGAGTTGAATAGATC
>CAYOIL010000274.1:2157-5626 GCA_964403985.1 uncultured Saprospiraceae bacterium | reverse complement strand
GTTAATGCCTGACCGAATGGATTGAATACATGAAAGCCAATACTTACCTTTTTATTGACATCGTAAATACTGCCGATTTCAACAGTAGGAACATATCTAGAGCCGAAATTTTTAGCTTGAAAGCTCAATAGATCAGCTTGTAAACTTAAGTTCCAGTTTTTCATTATTCGTCGAGCATATGCCAGACCAATTATTTGAGTGTTGAGATCACTATCACCAAAATGCTTAATTGATAAGCTGATAGCATTATTTGCATTTAATTTGTAAATGCCAGATGCTGAAATAAGGTTTAATGAACTGAATCCATACAAATTCATTGCACCAGCTTGAAAACCCCATTTATCTACACTTAGAATTCCAGCCTGATTATTTAGTGCACTCATCTCATTGGAAGTAGCGATTGTTGCGTTTCCTAAACTGAAATTTGAAGCAGAACCACCATACAATGAAATATTTTGGGCGAAAGCCCCCGATCCTGCAAAAAAGCAAAGGATTGTAATATATTTAAGTCTTAAAAATAACATTGGTGATTTTTGGACATAAAGATAACTTTCAATTTCGACCTATTACTACCGAGGATGAAAAAAAAGTAAGGGAAATAATTTTTAACATTTTGGCCGATTATGGATTGAAGGTGAATACGGATGGGGTAGATGCTGATTTGTTTAATATAACAGAATATTACAGAAATGGATTATTTGGTGTGATAGAAGATATTAATTCGCGTCTTATAATTGGAAGTTTTGCATTATATCCTATTTCGATGGACGAAATGGAGTTGCGAAAGATGTATATTTTGAAGGAATATAGAGGAAAGGGATTAGCGAAATGGATTATTGATTTTTGTGAGGCTTACGCCCAAAAGAATGGGATAAAAGTTATTTCGCTTGAGACAGCCAGTGTGTTGAAAGAGGCGTATGGTCTATATTTGAGCAAAGGTTATGTGGATGTAGTAGAAGAAAATCATACACCGAGATGTGATATTCTCATGATAAAAGTGTTGAATTAAATGGCAAAATTTAAACAGAATCATACAAAAGTAGGGAAGGGCGGATTATCAATTGTGCGAGTCATTTTATTGGTTGCGGTTTTCGGGGTTGTATTTTATTTCCTTACTAAACTAATGAATAAAATAGAATTTAGCGATGGATATGTGGTGCAAGATCAAGAGTTAGTTGATTCATTATATTATCTTCCTTCACAATCAAAAGGTGAACTTGTACATCATAAGTATTATAGTTTGTCGTACATAGAGAAATATGAACAAGCAGAATGGGTGGCCTATATCTTGACTAAAAAATCTATTCAAGAACCCAATGTTCCTAGAGCTAAAAGATTTGAAAAAGATCCATTGGTTTCCACTCAATCCGCTGGATATTATGATTATAAAGGCAGCGGATATAGTAGGGGACATCTTGCACCAGCAGGGGATATGGCTTTTAATGCGGAAGCAATGGAAGAAAGCTTTTTTATGAGTAATATGTCTCCTCAAGTCAGCTCTTTTAATGGGGGCGTATGGAATGAATTGGAAAATTTAGTGAGAGACTGGGCGTATAAAAATGGGAGAATAGTAGTCGTTACAGGTCCTATTTTTTCTCCCAATATGAAGAAGATCAAAGGTAAAGTAGCCGTTCCTAATGCTTACTATAAAGTATTATTGGATTTTGATACGCCTGAACAAAAAGCCATAGGATTTATTTTACCTAATGAAAAAAGCGACAAAAGAATAGCCAAATATGCGGTTAGCGTTGATGTAATCGAGGAAAGTACAGGCTTGAACTTTTTCGATAATCTCTTAGATGAAGGGAAACAAGCTGAATTGGAAGAATCTTTTGATATTTCAAGTTGGCCAATGGATGAAAAATTATATAATAAAAGGGTTAATCAGTGGAATAATAGATAATATGTACACTAGTTTTCCGATAAGTAATATATTCGCAAAAAAAATTAAAATATGAGTAAAGAAGCTTTTAAGCAAGAAGTATTGGACGGTTATTCTTTCGAAGGTGATTCTATCATCCTAGGTGGAGCTATGCACGGAAAAGAGGTGCTTGGAGAAACATTCGTTCGATTGCCACTAGGAACAATTAACAGACATGGATTGATTGCAGGAGCAACTGGAACAGGTAAAACAAAAACCTTGCAGATTTTAGCTGAGCAATTGTCAGAAAAAGGAGTTCCTTCTTTACTTATGGATATAAAAGGTGATTTGTCAGGAATTGCAGTTGCTAGTGATGGACATCCGAAAATTGATGAAAGACATGAAATGATAGGTTTCCCATTTATTGCTGGAGAAAGCCCCGTTGAATTTCTAACATTGAGTGATGAGCCAGGTGCTAGGTTACGTGCAACAGTTGCTGAATTCGGGCCAGTTCTTTTTTCTAAGTTATTAGACTTGAATGAAACGCAGAGTGGAATCATTGCTGTCGTTTTTAAATATTGTGATGATAATGATCTTCCTTTATTGGATTTAAAAGATCTTAAGAAAACAATACAGTATATCTCGAATGAAGGGAAAGAAGAGGTAGAGGTGGATTATGGGAGAATAAGTAAAGCGTCTGTAGGAACGATCATGAGAAAGATTCTTGAATTGGAAACACAAGATGCAGATCGTTTTTTCGGTGAAAAGTCTTTTGATGTGCAAGATTTAGTACGTCATGACGAAAACGGAAAAGGTATTGTATCAATTCTTAGAGTTACAGATTTACAAGATAAACCAAAGTTGTTTTCAACTTTTATGTTACAGATGTTGGCTGAGATATATGCTAGTTTCCCTGAATCAGGAGATAAAGGTAAACCGAAGTTAGCTCTTTTTATAGATGAGGCACACTTGATATTCGAAGAAGCAAATGATGCTTTACTCGATCAGATCGAAGTCATCGTAAAATTAATTAGATCAAAAGGTGTTGGTATCTTTTTTGTTACTCAGAATCCTTCTGATATTCCAGACGATGTATTGAGTCAACTCGGATTGAAAGTCCAACATGCATTAAGAGCATTTACAGCAAAGGATAGAAAAGCAATAAAATTAGTAGCTGAGAATTATCCTTTGACAGAACATTATGATGTGGATCAATTACTAACAGAGTTAGGGATAGGAGAAGCATTAATAACAGGATTGAACGAAAAAGGAATTCCTACACCATTAGTTCATACATACTTAAGAGCTCCGCAATCAAGAATGGATGTTCTTTCAGATAGAGAAATAGATCGTATTTTGGATAGATCTGAAATTATAGACGATTATAATCAAGAAATAGATCGAGAATCAGCTTACGAGATACTTAATGAAAGACTTTCTAGAGCTTCGACTCCAAAGCATAATGAAGAAATAAAGACACAAAGAGGAAGAGCGACGAAAGAAAAATCAAGATTGGAACAAGTAATGGGTTCTACAGCATCTAGACAAATAGGTAGAACGGTTGCAAGGGAATTAACAAGAGGATTGTTCGGGGTGTTAGGTGTTCGG
>CAYOIL010000274.1:0-2147 GCA_964403985.1 uncultured Saprospiraceae bacterium | reverse complement strand
TTTTTAAAATAATTTCATGAATAAAATAGTGAGGATTTTAATCCTATTTATACTTACGGGTATAAATGTAACTTCTTATGCGCAGGATACTGCAGAAGAACAAGAGCTTATAGATTTGGCGCTTCAGGTCTCCAATGAATTGTATAAAGGGAATTTTAGTTTTTACAATGAGTTGTTCTACCTTGATTCATTCTTGAATCGTGTTGTATTCGCTGATGAAAAAGAGTTGCGTACCTTTAATAAGGAGTTTAATCAGGGTTTTAAGAGTAATTTTTCATGGGGAAAAGATCTTAATGCCTTTGTTAATGCGGGAGGATTATATGAACCTGTAAGTTTCACAACTCTGAAAGACTCGTATTATATCACATTTTCGATGTTTGGCAATACGGGGTTGAATTACCACGAAGTAGAGTTTAAAAGGATAAAAGGGAAGTTGAGGATTATAGATGTCTTTGTATACTTGAATGGAGAACAGTTAAGTGAATCGGTGAAAATGGCTTATATCGGAGCTGTCGATCGAATGGACTTATTGAGTACTTTGAATGGAAGTTCACAATCGTATATGAAAGATATGTCATCTATATTAGACTTTAAAACATTGGTAGATGCAGGGGAATTTAAGAAGTTAAATGTTTTTTTAGAACAAACTACAGATGCTTTCAAGCAGACTATCTTTTATTATAATTTCAAGGTAGCTGCATTGAATGGAGTGGGGGATATGGAGGCGTATTATGACTTTTTAAAGAACAATAGATCAATAGGCGTGCCGTCATCTTATTTGACGAATATTGATTTGATGTTTTTGGAAAAAGACTGGCCTGCTTTTCAAGATAATCTCAATCAATTGGATGAATTTGTAGGTGGAGATCCTATTTTGAATAATTTTCGTGGTAATGGATTTTTGAATGCGGGTGATTTTGTGAATGCGAGAAAGAGTTTTCAGCAAGTATATGATGACTTCCCAGATTATAGCTATGGAATTATAGGTTTATTAAGTACAGGATTAGAACTAGGAGATGCTGATTTATGTGTTAATTCATTAGCAGATTTACATGATCGTTTTGGTTTTACAAAGACAGATATTGAGAATATTGTAGAGGCATATCCGGTAATTAAGAAATCTACGGTATTTAAAAATTATATAGGGAAGTTGTAGGGGGAGAAATTCTTATCGATTAAAGGATAATTCAATTATTTGCCGCTCTACGTAAAGGAGTGAGATCAATAGATGTCGATATTCTATGATACTTGCACCTATAGTTTATAAATCCTTTAATATCAATTTACTTACTTAAAATAAAAGTAATCGGTAAAATTAAAAGTTTATATTTTGATTAAGCGCCGTGTCTTTGTTTGATTGTCTACAGTAAGTCGAACAAAATAAATTCCGGATGGCAAAAAAGATACATCAACTACATTTTTATTTGTTTTTGATAGTACATTGTTATTGAGGTCAATAATATTTATTTCAAAAGATGTAGTTGCTATGTCTTTTGGAGAAAATTCTAGTCTGAATGAGTTTATTGTAGGATTTGGGTAGATTTCGAATGATAAGTTATCTTCATATTTATGAGGCCTTTGTTGAAACAGTTTCATTTTCAGTTCTATATTCATCTTCTATTAATCCTATCGATTGCCAATTAATGTTTTCATCTAAACAATCATTACCTAAGAAATCTTCTACTGATATAATTGCATTTAAATCTGTTGTTGATACATTAGATAATTCTGTTAAATTATCAGAATAGTTTTCTCCAAGTATTACTTCCCAATCTATAGCTGTTTCTTCATTTATATCAACGACTTGTATAAGAACTCAGGGACTTTTACATTCCAACCAGAATTGCGCTCGGGCTTCATAATGAGAGGCACCACTTAAAAATCGGTCTAACTAAGAGCTTCTTAAAGATACAATGTAATTTCGTTAGCAGGATTGATTTTCTCCACACTTTGAGTTGGTGAAATTTGATATCTTCTCTTTTTTTAAATTTTTGGAGGCGTGGGGAGGCAGGGGAATTGACCATAATGTGCTAGCGTACGTTGCGTCTCTTGTCGGCTTTTTAGCCGATACAAGATATGCAATCGTCACGCATTGTTATGTGTTGCTCTTTTTAGTTTAACTCATAATCTTGTATGAGAACATTTGG
>CAYOIL010000273.1:2813-5631 GCA_964403985.1 uncultured Saprospiraceae bacterium | reverse complement strand
TTTAGTTTTTTATTCTTCACAATCTACTGTACAATCACTCTCAAATATTACAGTTTTAATCTGTTCTTCATCAATTTCTTCATGATCTGGAGATTCAGCAAGGCATATATAAGGTATTGAAATAGGAATTGGAGAGCATTCCACAACATACAAGTGTTTACATCCACCTTTTGGAATTTCTTTTGTTTTAACAGGTTCATACCCTGCGTCAGTAATTTGCGAATTTACTATTTTATCAAGGATAACCTTAATATTGTATGCTTCATAAAATGTTATAAATTCCCAACCGTTATCCGTTTCAACGTAAACAAAATTTTCTTCACACGAAGTTAACCAAGTGTCTAAACAAATTGAATAATTACAAATGCTATCAGCTGGTGGAGGTGGAGTATCTACTTCAGAACCAATTTCAAATTCAATGCATTCTTCAGTACAACATCCGTCTATGTCTGTAATCTCCAAACAAGCTTCCACTTTATAGGGTTTATTAGGTGGAAATGGGAAACTAGCATTTGGGAACTTCAAAGCACTTGAATGACCTCCATTCAAATAATTGAAAGTCCATAAATAAGAAAGAGAAGGATTATACTCTGATATTATAGGACTAAATTTATAAATATATCCATATTGGGTTGTTTCTATTATGTTTGCTAGTATATTCTCTAAGTAACCGTACTTACAAATTAGACTTACTTTATCTAATATCATTTTATTTTCATTATTGGGAGATGAAGCAGGAATGAAAACTAGCTTTCCAGATTGATTAGTAAAATTAACAGATTCTTGATTCCAACTGTTTGAAATGGCTGGACCAGAATTTATTAATGAGAAGCCAGGATTTCCTAAATCGTTAGCGTAGCTTGGTATTAAACTATTTAGATTTATAGGTTCTATTTCATCGAAAATATATACTTCCATTGAAAGGGTATTGCCACGAAAGAAGTAACTTAAATCATATTCGTTTTTAGCTTTTAAATCACCTTTATAATAAATTGATTCATAATGATCACTTGTTCCTCTATAGCGTTGCATGTGGGCAAGATAATCTCCGGAATACGGCATAATTCCCTCATGTTCTTTTTTTCTATCCGCTGTTCCGAATGCACCTCCCCAATAATCTACTTCAAAATTTGAAAAGGCATCTAATTCACTTGCACCATTTTCAAAACTACCATTTATATATAAATCGCAACCTGAATCTGAAAAGAATCCTCCAGCTATTCCACTATTATTATCTTGATTTGAAATGTATTCTTTATCAAACATATAATCTTCACAAGATGTTATTCCAACTATTAGCACCGCACAAACGATGATGCTCATTATATTTTTCATTGTTAAATTTTTAGTTCCTTTATATAAAGGAACTAAACAATAAGTGTGACTATTTTTTGAATTGCGTCAGTTGCATGAAGGGCTTGTCGCTAGCTTGAAATGCTAATGAAAGCTAGTGATGAACGAACAGTGAAACCCGTAATGGAACGCTCGGACGCCCATATAATAATGACCATTAAATCAAGTTAAATGAAGAAAAATGAGAGCTTCTTACTCTTTTCTAACGGTACTCACAGGCATGTTTTCATCGAAATTTCCAGCTATTGAAGGCTGTTGAGCATTTCTTGTATATTTTTTAACTCCTATTGAGATAAAATCAAATAGCTCAGTTACTGTTACGATTTTATTTCCATTAGAATCTGCTTCGCCATTTAAGCCTCTAATCAAATAATGACTAAATATCCCTTGTCTTAAACCACTTGTTTCCAATGAAACCTCTTCTGATTTACTTGACATTATTAAAGCTGTTCCGCCTCCAGTTTCATCATATGCTTCATAAAATTCCTCTAGCTGTTGATTGAATGGAGAACGACTAGCAAGTAAGCTACCTGAATGACAAGCATCGGCAATACATAATTTATGCTTCGCTTTTGAATTTTTGAATACATCTAGTACTTCAGAGTGGCTCAAATTATTTGAATAGCCATCAAAATCAATAGGTAAAAACATTCCGGGAAGTCCATGTCCACTATAATACATTAAGACTACATCATTTTCATCTGCCTTTAATAAAACATCATTCATGCCTGCTAATATATTTTGACGTGTTGCATTTTCATCAATAAGAAGCCTGATCTGTTCATTTGGTAAAGCTCCTCCTTCAGGGCTTTTCAAGAAAGCGTAAATTTGATAAGCATCATCGTCTGTATACTTTAATGAAGGCATATGAGCATAAGATGAAACGCCAACAATTACAGCCCATATTTTCACTTCAGAATCTCTGTCTACAACAACTTCAATGTTTTCTTTTTCTCTTTCAAATTTTTGCTTCTTTTTGATCGGATATCCATCAGCCCACGTTCCACCTATTACTTGTCCATTTGAAAAATACATAACGCCTTCACCATTTGGTGCATGGTTGATAACTTCCCCTTCATATTTATTTCCACCAGCATATTTTAATATACCCGTACCATGAGGTTGCCCATCAACAAATTCTCCTTGCCAAACCGATCCATCTTGATATTTTAATTGGCCATTTTCTTGATGACAATAAGAGTTATTGCAATCCTTCCAAAACCTTTTTCTAATGCTTGAATTGTTTTCATAGCTAGTTGTAGATTCAGCAACCACTTCTGTTGCATTGTTAAAACCATTATTCTCATCTACTAAACGATCATCCTTCCAAATGCCAGAAATTTTTCTACCATCCTTATAATGTAACTTCCCTTCTCCATTTCTTTTATTTTCATCCCAGTTACCAATAAATACTGAACCATCTGCATAATAAAATGCTCCTACACCCTCAAATGAACCTTTAAAA
>CAYOIL010000273.1:0-2803 GCA_964403985.1 uncultured Saprospiraceae bacterium | reverse complement strand
ATTTGCCCTTTCCATGTGCCATTCCATTAATCCAGTTTCCGTCGTAAATGTCTCCAGAAGCATATCGATATACGCCAGCTCCCCAAAATTTGTCATCTTTAAAATGTCCTGTAAATGAATCTCCATTAGTAAATTTCATAACTCCTTTACCTGACTTCAAATCATTCTTCCATTCTCCTTCATATTGATTTCCATTGGAATACTTCATCTTTCCATATCCTTGGAATTTGGAACGGACAAACTTTCCTTGATAAACACTTCTGTCCTTAAATTTATAAACCCCAAATCCATTGTTGCAATTGCCCTCAACGCATTGAGCGGCTATAAAAGTCGAAAAAAATAGAGAAATAACTATGATACATACATTTTTCATCTGGATAGATTTAAGATTTGAAAAAGAGCTAAATAAAAATTCAAATAGAACCATTGCTAAGCTTTTTCTTAACTATTTGAGCACGCTAACTTAAAATAAGTATCAGCACTCTGTAATGTATATTTAATTCAAATAAATTCGTATTGGTTGAATACTAAACTGATTGGCAATCAGATTTATTGCCAGAATAAAAAAAAGGGGAGGCGCAGACACTATCCGCGCTTCCCTGTCTAACTATAAACTACTAATTTTCTTTTACATGTTTCCATGTTCTATAGTATAGACAGAAAAGAAATTAAATGTGATGCGTCAATAAAAAATAAATTAAAGAAAATGATAGACAATCCCTTAAAGTCCATCATTTTCTTCTACCAATTAATACTTTTAATTCGAATATTTATTTCAAAAATGTTAATGGTATTACTCAATCTAATTACTCAAAAGATACTTTTTGTTTACTTATCGCTGTCTTTACGTTTAAAATTGCGATAATTACATTTAATAAACTGACTGAACTAAAAGATGAAAGAAGAATTTGTAATTGACCCATTTAGCAATGAATGGTGGTTGTACTCAACTATCGCTATTTCTTCTATTTTTCTCGTTCTGTGGTTTTCAAAAAGACAAACAAAAAAGAATCAAGAAATAATAGGTTATGTTATTTCTAGTTTTGCAGCTTTTATGATCATAATATGGCAGATTCATTTTGTGTATACAGATACTTGGTCTGCTGCAGTTTCTTTACCCTTTCATCTTTGTGGTATTTCGAAAATTGTGGGAGCAATAATACTTGTGAAATTTCATCAACGATGGTTTGAGTTTATATTATTACTTGGAATGGGAGGTGCATTGCAATCAATATTCACACCACTACTTGAAATCCCAAGAAGCACTTTTGCTATAACCGAGTATTATCTTAGCCATAGTTTAATTATTATAATGCCATTATACTTGTTTTATGTAAAAGGACATCGGTTAAGTAAAAAATCCTGGTTATATAATTTTTTAAAAGGTCTAATCGTATTGGCAATAGTAGGTGTAATAAATTACTTTGTGAATGGGAATTATATTCTTTTATGTGAAAAACCACTTGCTGATAATCCACTATTAATAGGCCCATGGCCATATTACTTGAGTGGTTTTATTGTGTTTGGATTTATTAATATAGTCTTGTTCTATATACTTTTTCGATGGTGGGGAAATAGAATAGACTCAGCTAAAATAAATTCTACTGTAAAGATTTGATTATGTCGATTCTATAGGCTTTTATAGCCGGAATAATTGCCGCTATCATACTAATAATTAAGGTTCCAATAGCTAACCAAATTTCTTCTTTATAAAATTTCAGACCATTCATGCTATAATGAAATTGAGTATCAAGCATTGAAGAAATTAAAAAGATGGAGAGATGAGCTAAGATCAATCCTATAACTACCCCCATAATTCCTATTAATAATGCTTCACAAAATATATAATTAGATAATAATAAAGGGCTTCCACCGCTTACTCTCATCATCGCAAGTTCATATTGGCGATCCTTTAGATTATTGAAAAGTGATACGAAAATACTTAAGGCACTTATAATTGCGATAAGAATTGCTAAGTATGACAAGGATTTTAGAACTGTTCCTACATTTGCGATTAATTTGTTCAATTCATAGGTAGGGGAGGTTGCCATTACAGGCGTATTTTCATTTATATTTCTAGGCATATTAATTACAGGAATAGAACGTTTTTTATCAGAATGAAACTTTACTAAAACCGAAGTGATTTGCTTTTCTGGTTGATCTAATATTTTTTCTATTTCTGAAAACTCGATTTCTACGTTTGATTCATGATCTAAGGTATCATTTTGGGCGAAAGCCCCATTATTTTTATGAGAATGATTATGATTGCTGTGATTATGATCTTCATGCTCATGTTTTTGGTCATCATGATTTTCTGAATCTGAATGATTATGTGAATCGTGAACAGCCCAAATTGATGCAGTTGATGTTAAAATTATTTTATCGGCGACAGTACCGGAGGCTTTTAATATTCCAACTACCCGAAAAGGCTCACCTTCATCATGTTCTAAATCACCTTCATTAAATCCATGAGATGAAAAAAAAGTAGACCCTATTTCTAAGTTTAATTCTTTTGATACAGCGTTTCCTATTACTACTTCTAGGGGTTGGCCCCAAAAGTTGCCTTGTGCTAACTCTGCCTGATATAAATCGACAAATTTTTGCGTTGTTCCTACAATTCTAAAAGTTTTATAAGAGTCACCTATAGAAAGTGGTATGGCTGTTTTTATAAAAGGGTTTTTGGGGTTAAAGAGAAATGCAGCGTCTTTTATTAAAATGTTTCCTGTTGGAGCATCAACATGAAACATTGAGTTAAGAACCAATTGTAAGGGACTTCCTTTAGCTCCTACAACTAGATCAATTC
>CAYOIL010000272.1:0-5657 GCA_964403985.1 uncultured Saprospiraceae bacterium | reverse complement strand
ATGGAGGTTCTTTCTTGGATTTTTCAATTAAGGCGATGAAAACATTGGAGAGAGCTATCGATTTACCGACGACGAAAGGAGGGTATGTAATATTCATCCATTATAAACAGGGTGTTGAGGAATTTATAGTCACAACAATGTTAGATAATTCAGCACAATTTGCGGTTGATGAAGAGGAACTTAGTATTGAAAAGTTAACAACCTTAAATCTTGATGAGTTAGTGAGAGCAAATAGACTCAATATAAACAAATGGGTCAACGAAGAAGGCGCTTATTTATCGTTTATTAAAGGGAAAAGACAAATTTCTAAATTTTTTCAAAAGTTTATAGGTAATACTGATTTGACTTCCTCTAAAATAAATGCAAATAATTTAAAAGATAGTATGCAAGAATTTATGAGAAGTGCGAATTATAGTCAATCAAAAAAGTCAAAGGTATTTTCAGCTGTTAAAAGCTACGTTGATAAAATGGTTGATAGCGAAAAAGATGTTGAGCTTAAATCAATCTCAGCAATTATGAACCCAGAGATGCCAGAGGAGTTTATAGATTATACTGTTGACAATGATAAAAATATAAGTGAAAATTTTAGGTCGAATCACAAAACTGATTTCAAGTTTTTGTATCAATCTTCACTGAGTGGAGAAGGATATAATCTAATCTATGAAAAAGAGCTTATTAAATCTGGAAAAATTACCCGAACTAGCTCTACAAGTATCTCATTAAATGATATTGATAAAAATATTTTAGATGACCAATTCGGTAAATTCAAGTAATGTTAGAATCAGTAATCTTTTTAAGAAAAAGGCTCTCCTTCTCGTCCTTTGAATTAAGCTCAGTTGGTTTTTCAGGACAAATAGATGCCCTTGAACAAGCTGACTTATTTCATTTGTTAAATGCTGCTGATGTTCTAACAGAAGTGTTTCTCGTTGAAGATGATAGTTCAATTGAACCTACCGAAGCCGAACGGTATTTGGAACAATCGATTTCTTTATCTATTGCTACGGGGAGCTTGCCTTATTATGAAGATTTTGAATTATTCATTAGTGGTAATATTTACGAAACTAATGTTAAGGGGCATTATATACATAGTATAGGTTTTAGAGAAGATGATAGTAATTTATTGTCAAAAGAATACAGTAATTATAAGTCTTGTATAGACTTTGTTGATATTTTAAGACTTGTTGCTGATTATGAAAAAAGGGAATCAAACACTTTGGAGTTATTCTTTTATAGGTCAGATAGTGGTGCGACATTGAAAATTGATTATGGTAGTGCTGATTTGGTATCAATATCACCGAGTGAAATGGATGAGATTAAAGCACACTTTATTGAGAATGTGGATGCACAAGAAAGAAAAGTAATTTTCAAGAATGAGCTTATTAATTTAATTACTGTAAAGCCTGACTACCCACATTTACTCCAAAATTGGAGTTCATTGTTGAGGAACTATCAGAAGAGTTTTCATCTTTATCTTGAAGGTTTTTCATTTGAAAAAGTAATTTCAACCTCTGATGAATTTTTTCATGGAATATCGGATAAGATTCAAGATACTATTGGCAAAGTTTCAAACTATATTTTCGCAGCTCCAATAGCTTACATTCTACTTTTACGTTATTTTGAATTTGATGGTAGTAATAAAATTGGAGATTTTATATTGTTAATAATTGGTTTGCTCTTCTTGATACTTATATGGTTCATTCCTCTTAAAAATATCTCAGAATCAATAGATTCTGTTTCAGATGAAATCAAGAGATTTCGTGAAAAAATAAAAAATATCCAGCCACTAGCTGATGTCATCCAGAAATTAGACTCTCTCGAAGACCGTCTTAAAGGTCAAAGAAGAAAATTGGTTTTAGCTAGAGTGATTATTATTACAATATTCTTAATGGTTGTTGGAGCATTTTTATACATACATTATGGCGACGAGATAGTCACCCTTTACTATAATCATATTGTGAAGCAAGAATAAGATATGACACTTGACGACTTACTGGAATTAACCCAAAATATCAAACAAGAAATAGCTTCTTTAAGTTGGCACGAAGACGATGTCCGTCATAGTTTTTTTGGATTATATTATTCTAGCATTAGCGATTATTACATTGGTAAAGTTTCTTTTCAGCTAGCAGAGTATTTAGGTTCAGGAGACGTAATGTTTACTTCCTCAGTTTATAGTTTTAATCCTCACGCAAAAAGACTTTACGAGATACAAGATCATCCTTTATTGAGGGCAGGTTATCATAATGATTTAAATAGATATGTAGTTTTTGGGGTATGGACTTCTTTTGAATTTAGTGTGTCATTGATTTTTGACTACTTAGTTACTGAACATGAATATGAAACTATAGTGAAGCAACTTAATGCTAAGCTAATTAAAGTTATTTCAAAACTTGAAGAAAGAAGTAAAACTCTGGTTTTTGAGGTTTTGAAAAAATCATCGTTTGTTCCATTGATGAGGAAATTTGATTTTATCTCAAAACGTTTGGATGGGTGTTACGGGGAATCAAGAAAGGATGATAGGAAATTTGTTGAATTTGTAAGCAAACTCAGGAATTGTATGATACATTCTAATGGGTTTTATAAAGGTGGGGAGTTCACTTATAATTTTGCTGGTACAGATTTTGAGTTTAGAAATAAAGAAATGTTCAATCAGCGAGGAACAAATCAATTCGTATATTTTGAAATAGCCTTAAAGCTAAAAGAGATATTTGTAAATATTACAAAATGTACTAAGGATATCGAGTTTGTCGAGTATCCAGAGGATGGATTCAATGTTAAATTTGAGAATTGAAAAAAAAGCACATTACTTTTTACTTTAATGAAATTATATGCAAGAGAACTTAACAGATTTTGATAATAACGAATTGTTTTATCAGGATGGAGAAATAAAAAACGAATCCTTTCTTTTGAGTTATTTTACGTTGGTTACAGACAACATAAGGATCAATAGTAAGAAGATTACCAGAAATTCATTTTGGCTTATTACGAGCTTTCTTTTATACGTTTTAATCAAGGCTTATGACCCTTCATTGGGTGATATCACAGTTCAATTTGTGACTATTCAAAATAATCAATTACTTCTAAATCTAATTCCTGTATTTTTTTCCTTTTTATTTTTTCAGAACATTACTCTCTGGAATCACAATATAAATCTTCTAAACATTTTTGATAACCTTAGCGTTAAGATTTTCTCTTTAGGAACTCTGTCTGATACAAAGAATATTGTCAGACCCTTTTCAATATTACACCACGTTTTAAACTATCAATATGAAAATAAAAAGGTTTGGGGCATATTTAAGTTGCCTCTTACTGTTGTATTCATTTTAATAATGTTTTTTCCCGTAGTTTTTGAAATTTATTGTGTCTATGAAATTACGACAAATAATTACCCTTCATTTATTCCGATTGCTTGTGGTATTCTTACAGGTGCTTTAATACTAGCAACTATTATTCAAGCTAAAAATGTATCTAAGTGATACCAAAGACTAGAGCTTTTTAGAACGTGTTTTCATCTAAATTTGAATAACCCCTTCAAGTTCCGCCCTACTAATACCTTCCATAAGTAATTACTCGTTCATAATACATTTCGATACCTGCCTTTTGCAATTCGTTAAAGTCTTCAAGTTTATTAAGTTTTTCGCGAAACTCCTTTTTAACATTTATCGTGTTTTGACCAACCTTTACTCCTGTTATATCTGCTCTTCCTTTTGTGTAGAAAGTTTTTTTATGATTAACAAAAAACCCAGCTTCAATAATTTTATCTCTAAGGGTAATAGATAGCTCTTTAAACTCTTTGTGTGATGAAAAAGTCATGTCATCAACATATATAGTAAATACTATTTGGTTTTTATCGCAAATTTCAGCAATTTCTTGGGCAAGATTCCACATTGCTAAATAAGCAATATGCGTGCTATTAGAACCACCTTGAATAAGTCTTCCTTTGTACGTTGTTAGTTTTGTCAATATACTGGCAACATCCGCTGAAAAACCTTGATTGACAAATGCATCATAAACCATTTTGTTATTAATGTGTGGGAAAAAATTTTTAAAGTCCGTACAGAATTTGTTCGGTTTTCCTTTGTGAAGATATGCGTTTAGTATGTTGTCTTTTCTCTTTAGACCTCCAATGAATGGGGGGCTGGGAAACACAATTTTTAATAATATATTTTTGAGAATTTTTTTGTGAACCTGTTTAAGTAAACCAGTAGCTTCTGTAATCTCTCGTTTTTTAACACTCCCGTCAGGCTTTTTCTTTATTTTGGTGAAAGTGCGGTAATACTTTTGAGAGTTACTAGATATTTCATTTAAAGTGTTTTTATCTATGTTTAGATAGTATTCCGATAAGTTTCGAATACTTTTAATCATCAGTGTAGATTTCTCTTACCATTCCTTTTAAAGAGGGCTCTAGTAGTTTGAATATTTCGCGTTTTCTTTCTTGTATATCATTTTCATCAAGGCTGAGAAAAAACAAGATAGGTAGAGGTATTCCTAAGTTGCTTGAAATAATTTTAAGAGTAGCAATGTTAGGCTCTTTTTGATTGTTTTCAATCAAGCTAAGGTAAGTTTGAGAAATGTCACAAATAGAAGAAAATTCCCCTTGTTTATAACCTTTCTCTTTTCGAGAATCTTTAATTACTTTGCCAATGTTCATAGTGATATGATTAAAAAATAAGATAGAGATGTGGATTATGAAATGTCAATATCAAAAAAACGTAATAACTGGGTTACTACCTTAATGAACGAAATAAAATCGTCACTAGTGAAAGTCCTGCCTTTGAGTTTCCTCAAATCATCAAGACTTTCTTCTAGGAGTTGAACTTCATCATCCAAGAGCGAGTTACGGCTCTTTTTTAGAACTGTTTCGAGGTTGTCGATAACAGCTTCCACACGAGTAGTGTGATTGAATAAATAATTGTTTTTAACCATTGTATATGGGTTTTAAAAAATTAATAAATGCAATGCAAATAAATCACTGCCTGCTTCAATCTGTATTTATAGCAAATGCATACTCGTAAGACGCTGTCATCTCTATCAATTTCCTGCTTCATTAAAAAAAAAGTAATAACAACTGTATAATATCATATAGATGTAACTAGTGCAACTCAAAAGAGATAAAGGATTAGGCTTCATAACCTATTAGCAGGTGGCTTCATACCCCCGCGAACCAATAGCTAAATTGACTAATTCGTAGTTTACTAAAGATAGTATCAGTGCAGATTAATGGTACAACTAACTAGACTCATGAGTATGTGCCTAGCGTAAAAATATCCCATAAGGGACTGCGAAACCTAATTCGCTTCAATTCATACATTTACTATAAAACGCTCGTGCGATGTCAAAGAACATATAATGCAAATATAAGATAAATTATTAACTAACAGTTAAAAATATTTAATTATTTGTAACTTTTAGATAAAAATACTGAATCTGTCGGTGAAATGCTTTAGTTGTATGCAACTTAACCTTATTTGAGTTCTTCATTCTTCAAAAAGACAATGATTTGACTTTTGTGATTCTATGATGTAATTCAATTTTTCATTTTAGTTATATAGTTAACTAGTGCGTTTACTATACCTTATGAAGGAGATTGGAAAACTTATAGTGATAAAGGAGTATTATTACAAACCCAAACTTTTGAAAAGGGAACGTTATTAAAT
>CAYOIL010000271.1:0-5681 GCA_964403985.1 uncultured Saprospiraceae bacterium | reverse complement strand
CATGTTTTGTGGAGTTTCCGTTAACGACAATAAAATAAAATACCTGCTAATTTTCAATCTAATGAAAAGAAACAGGTACTTTAAGTTTTATTTAACTGTAGACTTTGCTATAAGTATTATACTAAGGTTATAAGCTACAGTTAGTTGATTATATGTTTAGGGGTACATTTTTCATAAAGAATAACTCCTCTATGAGCTTTGAGAGAAAAATCACTTCCTTGATAAGTCAAGAAAACTGATTTATAGCGCCAGTCTAAATCCAATCCTTGATACAATTCTGTATCTAATATATCATATGCAAATTCTTCAATTAAAATTTGATATTGATTCATTAAACTAGGTGAAATACAAAGATTATTTACAGTCTTTTCACGTAAAAAAAGCTTATACTTTGGTTCAGCAGTATTTCCAGTTTTTAATATGGAACAATAAGAAGGTGTTGATCCCGCATTGCAAATCTGTGGGCTAAAACTAGTAGTAGACATGTCCAAACATTCTTGTAAAGAATTACATGGGATAGAAAACTCTTGATCGGCAGTACTTGGAGCTACTCGATACACAAATGTAGAATTGACAGTACATCCCACAGGATAATTAAATCTCCAATTACATTTTTGCTTATTAAATCCATTCATCAATGCTTCATAAGACTTCGTTTTAGTGCATTTGTTTTCTGCATTTTTCCAGTTGTAATCATCCGAATAAAAACAATTATCATTTCTATTTGAAATAACTGGTAAAGATTCACTTAACAATAATACTCTTGTATACATTAAGCCATTAATGCTTCTTGGTAAAATAACTACACCATGCAACTCGTCAATAATTTCGTTTATTTTTTCATCTAAATGATCTAATAAACTAGTTGTAAACTGCACGGCATCTTTAATTGTTGAATTAAATGGGGTCTCTAATATTAAATCAACGGTATCTATTTTAATATCTGATCCATTTCTTTGATATTCATAAATAGTACCGAAAGTAATTTGAGCAAAATCCGCAAGTGCTTGTGGTTTTATATTACTTGATTGAGAAAAGTATTCATTGGCCCATTTTTCTATGGATTTTTCAGGTGTAACTTGATTAAAATCTTCCGTTTGGAGCTTTTCGCAGGAATAAAATAATACAGAACTAAAAATGAGAACTAGGCATAGGAAGCCCTTGGTAAATTGATTGATATTCATAACTAAATTTTTAAATGTTTATAACTACCTTTAAAGTACTAATAATTTAGCTACGATTCAATTCCTACTTTGTAATTCTTTTAAACTTTCTTTATTCTTCTGACTTTATTCCACCTCTTGAACCGAGTTCTATAACCTGAACATCCTCCAGTTTATCAGCCCCTACGGTAAAACGTATCATCGTTCGTATTTTATGAAAACCATGAATTCCACAAGCACCAGGGTTTATATGTAGACACGAAATTTTCTTATCGTAAATGACCTTGCATATGTGTGAATGACCACAGATATAAACATCTGGTTTTTTTGTTTTTAAAATATTCGACACTCGTTTCGTATATCGTCCAGGATAACCACCTATATGAGTAATAAAAAAAGTAACATTATTTATTTTGAATTCAAGATCAAGCGGGAATGTATTTCTTACTTCTCCATGATCAATATTTCCATAAACTGCACGAAAAGGTTTGTCTTTTGGTAATTTATCGACCACACTCATATGACCTATATCCCCCGCATGCCATATTTCATCGCATTCTTGAATGTTTTCTAAGATATCTTTTTCCATATAAGAATGTGTATCTGAAATTAATGCTATCCTCATGATTTTTTTATTGCATTTATTAAATCTTCATATAAATCTTCTACATTTTCTATCCCTACACTCATCCGTATTAAGCCATCAGTTATCCCATTTTTTACTCTTATTTCTTTTTCTATATTTCTGTGAGACATCGAAGCGGGATGAACGATTAAGGAATCAATATCTCCTAAAGTAGGAGCTAAACTAGGAATTTTCACAGCATTCATAAATTGAACTCCACGTTCTATTCCTCCTTTTAATTCAAAACTCATCATTCCTCCTCCTTGAAACATTTGCTTTTTAGCAACTTCTACTGAGGCATGTGATTCTAAAAATGGATAATTGACCAACTTCACTTCTTCAAGTTTTTCTAGTCTCTTTGCAAGTTCAAAAGCATTGTAAGAATGTCTGTCCATTCTAAGGGCAAGGGTTTTTATGCCATTATTTACAAGCCAAGCATCAAAGGGATTACAATTTGTTCCTAACAATTTAATCGCGTCCCAAATCTTATTTAAGTTCGATTTATCACGTCCTATAATAACACCTGAAATACAATTTCCATGACCATTTATAAACTTTGTAGTAGAATGAATTACATAGTCGAATCCGAAGCTTAAAGGCCTTTGGAGATAAGGTGTGCAGAAAGTATTATCAACAGCTGTAAGGCAATTAGCAGAAGAAGCAAGTGTAGCAATAGCTTTTAAATCGATACAAGCCATTGTGGGATTAGCTGGCGTTTCGCAATATATCATTTTGATTTTTGGGTTCGAACCCAAAATCTCTTCTACTTTTTTTAAATCACCTAAATCAGCTAGTATCGTTTCTACACCAATTTTGGATAAGAATCTTTTAAATAACTCCGTAGTTCCACCATATAAATCGCTCTGAGTCAATAAAATGTCGCCCTGTTTTAATTCAGAAAATATCAAAGTCGAAATAGCTGCCATACCTGAAGAGACCATAAAAGCAAAAGGATCTAAATCCGTGTCAAATGATTCCAAAGTAGCAATCTTTTTAGCAATTACCTCAATAGTCGGATTTCCATAACGTCCATAAACGTGGCCTTTCTTATCACCTTTGAAAATATCAATGCCTTCGTCAATTGTTTCAAAATTGAAACTTGATGTTGCGTAAATTGGTAAGTTATGCGGTTTTGTGGTTTGGTTGAATTTCTCTTCTTTGGAGAGATAGGAGTCAATATGCATTCGAAATCTATTTAATGATTTTTGGGCTTTAAGCCCAAAGGGTAAAGGTAACGAATCATTCGAATTTCATTCAGCTTACAGCGCGAAGAATCGGTAGATTTTGAGTTTAATTCTAAATAAACTAGCAATAAGAGTTCCAACTTCCAAGGCATAATTCGGGTTAAATCTTAAAACTATAATACCTTTGTCCTATGGAAGCAAAAGAAGAGCCGGTATGGGAAGATCAAGAAATTATTGTTGATAAAGGGCAAGATCCTATCAGACTCGATAAATACTTGATGTCAAAGGTTACTAATGTGACACGTAATAAAATCCAAAACGCTATAAAAAGCGGGGATATTACGGTGAACAATAAACAAGTAAAACCAAATTGTATTCTCAAAGGTGGAGAAGCAATACAATATTCTCAACCGAAATCACCCTATGATGGACATATTTTAAAAGAAGATATTCCTCTTGATATTATTTTCGAAGATGATTATATCATGGTTGTAAATAAAGAACCAGGAATGGTTGTGCATCCTGGTCATGGGAATTATTCAGGGACATTAGTAAATGCAGTTGCACATTATTTGGGCAAAGATTTACCAGTGCTTGAAGGGAATAGTAAAGATAGAATTGGCTTGGTTCATAGAATTGATAAAGATACAAGTGGCTTGTTGGTCTTAGCTAAAACAGAGGAAGCTATGTCTTCTTTGGGAAAGCAATTTTATGATCACACAATTGATAGAAAATATAGAGCACTCGTATGGGGCCAACCCGATGATAAAGGGACAATCGAAGGTAATTTAGGACGTAATCCTCATAATAGATTGCAGCAGATTGTATTTCCAGACGGTGATGAAGGGAAACATGCAACAACACATTATACTCTGTTGAAAGGAATGTATTATGTGTCCTTAATTGAGTGCGAACTCGAAACAGGAAGAACGCACCAGATTAGGGCACACATGAAATATATAGGAAATACCTTGTTTAATGATAGCCGATATGGGGGAGATAAGATCTTGAAAGGAACTGTGTTTACGAAGTATAAACAATTTGTAATGAATTGTTTTACTTTATTTCCAAGACAAGCTTTACATGCTTTTTCATTGGGTTTTGAGCATCCGGTTACTGGTGAACGAATGTATTTCGAAGCTCCATTACCAAGTGATTTTGTAGAATTGATCGAAAAATGGGATAATTATTTAAGTGGTAGAAAAGAAGTTATAAATAGTGAAGAATCTTGAAAAATGGATAGCTAATTATATAGTTGAATTGAATTTATGTCCTTTTGCTGCAAATACTTTGCAAAAAAAGAAATGGAAATCTGTACTATTGGATTTTAAAGATGCAACTAAAATAGAAGAGACATTTTATTCTTTTTTAAAGGAAAATCTAGAAGAAAATGAGACCTATTTTTTATATGGAAGTCAGCTAGAAAAGTGGGAAGATTTTCTATTTTATTTTAATTTTTTAGAAGACTTGACAAGACAGATTTTTAACTTTGAAAAAGTGAAAATTGTAGGTTTTCATCCCGAATATATACATGGGGAAGTAACGGAAGAATATATTCATTATTCTAATCGAGCACCATGGCCATTAATTCAATTGTTGCGAACAGAAGATGTTGAAAAACGATCGCAATTTATAGATGTAAATGATATTTTAGATGCGAATGCAATTACCTTGAAAGAGATTCCAGTAAATGAATTAAATAAGAAATTAAATGACTGTAAATAATAGGGTAGAAGCGCTAGGAAAATTAGGTTCTATCATTTCATCTCAAGAATGGATTAATCAAGTCATTTCACCTGCAAGAGCACAAAATAATTGGTTTACTCCGGAAACAATCCAACAATCAATTCAGGCAATTAGTGAAGCATTTTTGACCGAAGAATTGTTGCAAGAATGGATAAGTACTTATGATATAAATGGGCTTTCGCCCAAAAAGGTAGCTTTAGTTTTAGCAGGTAATATACCAGCTGTAGGCTTTCATGATATTTTATGTGTTTTAATTTCAGGACATATCGCTTGTATTAAACCAAGCTCAAAAGACGCCGTTATAATACGTGCAATTCTTAACGAATTAGTACAAATAGAACCTCGTTTTTCCAATCAAATAAATTACATTGAAAGAATAGAAAATATTGATGCAATTATTGCAACAGGAAGTAATAATACTAGCATATATTTTGAACATTATTTTAAAAAATATCCGCACATAATTCGTAAAAATAGAAAAAGTGTTGGCGTCATTTATTCGGATACTACTGATGAAGAATTGCGAGAAATGGCGACGGATATATTGAGCTACTATGGACTAGGATGTAGAAATGTTTCCAAAGTATTTATTCATGAATCTATTGATAAAACAAAATTGATGGATGTATGGCATGAATTTAATGAAGTCATATTACATAATAAGTATAAAAATAATTACGATTACAATTACACCGTTTATTTATTAAATCAAGAAGATTTTTTAATGAATGGAGCATTTGTTTTAAGACCACATGAAAGTTTAAATTCTAGAATTGCTTGTTTACATTATGAGCATTTTAAAGAAGAAAGCGAAATAGAAAAGAAATTGAACCAACAGCAAGATGAATTACAATGTATAGTTTCTTCAAAGTCACTAGAATCATTGATGACAGTTCGTCCAGGACAGGCTCAGAAACCAGGTCTAAGCGATTATGCAGATCATGTAGACACAATTGATTTTTT
>CAYOIL010000270.1:0-5722 GCA_964403985.1 uncultured Saprospiraceae bacterium | reverse complement strand
CAATTCCTCTCTTAATCAATCTTGATTTTCAACTAAGATTGGGGCAATATCCAATGTCCTAAAATAAATCAGAATAAAATTAAAATTACATTAATTTATATAATATGTATAATATATTGATATTAAATGTATAACTAATTGAATTTAACAATTTGATTCAATAAATAATAAGAATAACATCATTTATTAATTTTTATCTTTTTATTATGATTTAAAAATTCAAGTTTTCTTTTTCTATTCACTCAAAAAGCATTCGGTTATTATTTTAAAGGTCTCAATTGAATTAAGAATTCAATATTGGAAATAGTAATTGTGTGTTATTTAATCTTAAAGCATGTACTTTTATTGATTTATAGTAATTTATGTATTGTTTATTTATTTAATATGTTGTATGTTTGTCTTTACAAATAGTCCAAATCCAAAAGCAGTATTACTTTATTTATTGTATTCTCCCAAAGAATCACAAATAAAGCTTAGTTATATAATTATCAGGTGAAGTGGACTTAGAAATAGTTAGTAGAGAATTGAAATCTGTATGTATTATATCGCTGGCGTAACTGCGACTGATGTATAAGTTAAACTTAATATTAATATTTTTTCTAATTGGCTTTCAATTATTGGAAGCCCAAGCCTTATTAGATTTTGATGATCTTTTAAAGCATGATTTTTCAGATGTAAACTTATCTGAACTAGAAGCTTTAGATGCAGAAATTGATTTTTTCAATAAGGACAATGGACTTCGTTTCAATAGTTCCATTACAAAAAATGATTTTGCAGGTCTAGAGTTTGGTAGTATATGGAGAATCAATGCAGGAATGCAATTTGATTTATTCAGGGATGGTTTAGGTGAGCGTAAAAAGCGAGTTGACATTCTTGAAATAAAGAAGGATATCAAGGCAGTTGAACTTGATTTATCTCAACAAGAAAGGAATTATGCATACTGTTATAATTATATAATATACGTCTTTAATAAGGAGAAACGTAAAATTCTAGATCAAAAGAAATTCTTATTAACTCCATTGCTAAACAAAAACTTCGATCTATATTATAATCACGAACTATCTTATGAAGAAATTCTTTACTTAAAAGGACTTGATGAAGAATGTGATTTATTGCAGCTTTCGATGAGACAAGTCGATGCAGTGTTTGAGAAACTGGTTAATGTGGAAGATCTGCCCAATATCAAAGCTTCAGAACTACCACTTTTAAAATTCCATGCTGATTCCTTATTGACCTATGATCCTTATAATTTCATGAATGAGTTATTGGATTTGAAAAAAGAGAAAATCAATAGAGAAGCTGAATTAACGAACCAACAAAGATTATCTTTTTATGTCAATGTGCATGCTAGACCAAGGCTAGAAGAGGCTAGTTTGAATACTGGACTTTACAATAGTTTCGGCGTGCGTTATCAAACTTCTCTAAATTTTCGATCCAAAGAACAAGAAAAGCTTGTTGAACTGCAAGAAAACGTGGTTGAAGCTAGATTTGATGATCTGAGATTTAATCATAATAAGGAGTTAATTAATCTGGTCTTAGACTACAATACTAAATTAAGACAGTATTCAAATTTTAAATTCAAGTTGGAAAAGCTTTATGAGAAACGAAGGGTTGAGGTTGCTGTACAAAAAGTTTCGACATTAAGTGCAAAATCTATAAGGAACTGGACATATGATTTGGAAATATTGAATGTTTCCTATGAATTACTTGAATTGAAACAATTGATTTATTTGAGTCTATTGCGAATTTATAATAAGGCGAAGTTACAAGAAATCATACCTTATGTTTCGGTAATAGATTTTGGCGGAAGCCAAAAACGTTTCGAGGGAAAAAGAATGTTGAAAATTACTTTGGAACAGATTAAATTTCTAGATAAAGCATTTATAGTTAATTATTTACATAAGAATAATTTTGATTATGTGTTATGTATTGATGCTGAAAATTGCGAGGACTTAGTGAGAGAACTGAATAGAAAAGGAATTCTTTTTTACGATAGTGCAGATTCTGTTGCAGAACAAGGACTTGTAATTGTGCCTGTATCAAGGTTTTCTTCAAGATCAGAAATGGAGTTATGGATTTCTCAACAACTAGATATCCATCCTGACCATTTTTTGCTCTTTGAGAAAATCGACCAGTTAGTTGAATTAGATAATAAAACGTTAGGAGAATAATAAAATGAGAAACTTTAGTTTAAGAGAAAAGCAAAGCATAATTACAGTTCTTAGGGAACCCCCTAAGAAGGTAAAAAAGGTGCCATGGCAGAAATGGAGTTTCATTATATTTATTGTACTTCTTTTATCTCTAGTTGCTTACAAGGCGGTCTCAGGTGTGTGGATAATTAATGCAAATGGTCAAATAGAAGTAAAAAAACAAACAGTTCATTTTGCACATGACATTACAATTAAAAGTTTTTATGTTGAAGAAGGAGAGCAGATAATGAAAGGTGATACCTTGTTTCGATATTCTCCTATAGTTGAAGAATTTGTAAGCACGTCTGTAACTGATTTTGATCGTCCGCAAGAATGGATTGAGAAGCAAAAATTGGATTTATCAGCAAAAATAGCCCATAAAAAGTTTGAGATTGAAGAGCTTCAAGGAAGGATAAAAGATGTTTCTGAAATGGCAGAGATGAAGAAGAAAATGGTTCTTTTGGGATCTGTTAACGATAAAAATCCATATGATATATTACGTCTTGATATACAACAATTACAGTTACAAGTTTCAAGTGCAAAAAAAGAGAAGGCCTATTTAGAAAGACTTCGTTATTCATTGAAAAAGAAAGAAATCTCAGGGACACGAGTAACAACTACAAACAAAAAGGTTAATGAAAATAATAATTATTTCATTTCACCAATGGATGGAGTAATAGGGCAAATAAATGTGAATCTAAATGAAAATTGCTTCAGAAGGGAAGAGGTATTAACTATTCATGAGTTGAAAGACATGAAAATCAAAGTTTATTTTGATCCCGTTGAAATGAAATACTTGGAATCAGGAGACGAAGTAAATATTACTTTTCCAGATGGCAGTGAATCGAAGGGAAAGATCCAGAATTTCCACGTTGCGACATATGCATTACCAGATGAATTTCAAAAAAAATATGAACCGACTACTAGAAATATTGTAGCTAATGTGCAGTTAGTCAATGATCTAGAGAAATATAAATTAATGAACTTCTATAAAATGAATGTTCGAATTACTAAATCCCGATTTAAACTGTTTTCATGATTTTAAAGAATCTCGAGGCAAATACAAATACGATTGTCACAGAATATGATATTGATTTTCAAATTATCAATTCACAATCGGAATTACGATTAGAAAGTTTAATTGCATGTGATGCGATAATATTCAGATCTGATTATGTAAGTTTTTTAAAAGCGCAAATTCAACGGATTCGAAAATCTGATAATCCCTCAATATACTTGAAGCCAATTTTTGTATCAACAAAGCGAGCGTTTTTAAGATTAGAAAAAAATGTGGATGGTTATTTAGGAGATTCGGAACTAGAAGGGATAGAAGATAAAGTAACTGATTTACTTGATAGAATCACTGAAATCAAGCAATTCACTTTTCCCAAACATTCAACTTTTCATCAAAAAAACTTTATAAAGCTTTGCCAGTTTCTTTTGACAAGGGATTTAAAATTGGAAGCTGTAAGATCGAGAAAAGCACACATGGGATATCAATACAATTTTGTGAATTACCTTGTTCCAGATCTTGAATTGAATCAATTTTTGGATTTGGCTAATGATATGAAAAACATAGGGTTTATTCAGACAGAACTAGCTGAAAGAGTAAATTTATGTCGATCATGTTCAAGTTCTTATTTACATTTTGTAGAGACATGTCATAAGTGTAAATCAATCGATATCGAAACGGAATCTTTGATTCATCATTTCCGATGTGCATACATTGGTCCAGAGTCAGATTTTAAACAAGAGGACGTACTTGCTTGCCCCAAGTGTGATAAAATTCTTCGACATATAGGAGTTGATTATGACAAGCCAAGTGATATTATAAATTGTAATTCGTGCAATCACCAATCACAGCAATCTTCGATCATTGCTAATTGTGTGGATTGTGGTACATCCAATGATTTATCGAAATTACATTCCAAAGAAATGTATAATATTCAATTGACTGAACAAGGAAAAAACTTGGCTCTGAATCCATTGAGTTTATTCGGAGAGTATTCAGAGACAAAAGAAGATCAATTGGAGTTGGAGATTTTAACCTCAACTTTCAATTTACTTGTTAGGCAAGAAGCTAAAAAGCTATATCCTAAAAAGTTGGCTTCATATACTATAGATATTAGTTTTTCAGAGGTTACCTTGTCAACATTGATACCCTCAGAAATAAGGACATTTACAAGTGAGTTTAAAAAAATACTTACTAATTATTTAGATGAAATAGATTTATTCTGTTATGAAAGCCCTGTACATTATAGGCTTTTGTTAATGTCAAAGAAAGAAAAGTATGCTCAAGACATGACGGAAACATTGAAATACAATATCAATAAAGTGTTGAACGATAACTTCCAAGATCCAGAACATAGCTTAGAAATTATAACAACTCAGTTATAATGGATATAAATATATTAGAAAACTTAATTCCGGAATTCATAGGATTTTGGATAAACGGAGGAACTGCAAAGTTTGTTCGGGTATTCTGGTATTTTATTTTATTTGAATTAACACGTTACATATTATTAGATTATATAATATATTTTTATCGGTTTCTTACGAAAAAGACACGGAAAAAGAATTGGGAAGAGGGAAAGCGATTGTTACATCTTGAAAATCCGTTTATATCAATTGTAGTTCCAGGAAAAAATGAGGGAAAGAACATCTATAAATTAGTTAAATCATTAGCAGAACAGACATACCAGAATTTTGAATTAATAGTAGTTGATGATGGTTCAACAGATGATACGCCTATAATTGGTAAAAATTTGCTGGAACTTGGCTTGATAGATAAGTTTCTGAGAAATGAAGTAAGGGGAGGAAAGGCTAGTGCGGCAAATTTAGCAGTTAGATTTTCGACAGGAAAGTATATTGTTCATTTAGATGCAGATTGCAGTTTTGATGCAGATGCGATTGAGAATATATTAATTCCATTTTTTATTGATGAAAAAATAGGAGCAGTAGGAGGTAATGTAAAAGTGCGCGATTATGAAAGTAACTTAGTTTCGAGACTTCAAGCGATAGAATATTTAAAGACAATTTCAGTTGGAAGAATTACGACTTCGGAGCTTGGAATTTATAAAATAATAAGTGGAGCATTTGGAGCATTTAGAACAGATATCATTAATAAAGTTGGGGCTTGGGACATTGGTCCAGGACTTGATGGTGACATTACAGTAAAAATAAGAAAGAGCGGATATAAAACGGTTTTTGAACCAAGTGCAATTTGTTTAACTAGTGTACCACCTAAGTTTAAAAATTTATTTAAACAAAGAATGCGTTGGAATAAATCGATTATTCGGTTTAGGATTAGAAAACATAGGGATGTGTATATGCCATACAAGCATTTTTCATGGTTGAATTTGGCGAGTTTTGTGGAGAATGTATTTTATAATGTGATATTGGATATTGCTTGGTGGTTATATTTTATAGACATCATTTTTAATTATAATTCACAGTTGTATTATATTCTAATGATGAATTTTACCTTATATATGACGAGTGGGTTTTTACAGATGTTTATGACTTATTTGTAT
>CAYOIL010000269.1:0-5733 GCA_964403985.1 uncultured Saprospiraceae bacterium | reverse complement strand
AAGTAACTAACGAAGCTGATGGAGTAAGCTACTTGTGGCAAAATGGTATGTGGGTTCTTAAGAGAAAGTGTCCTCCTAATGTCCAAGTCAATGATGCAGCTAATACTCCAGCAGTAGTACTTGCCGCACCTGGACTTACCAACGCCACTTTGTTCACCAATGTGACTGCATATGAGGGTCTTGAAGTAGTTAACTCAGCTGATGGTAACTCTTACATCTGGCAAGGAGGTATGTGGGTGCAACGTGCTGCTCAAATTCAAAACTTCCAAGTTAATGATGCAGCTAATACAGATGCTGTTGTACTTGCTGCTCCTGGACTTACTAATGCTAGTCTATTCACTGGCATTACCGCTACTGAAGGACTTCAAATCTTCAACCAAGCTACTGGTTCTAGCTTCTTATGGCAAGGAGGTATGTGGGTTAAGATTGTTACTGCACCACAGAACTTCCAACTCACTGATGCTACTATTACAGATGCCTTGGTACTTGCTGCACCAGGCCTTACTGATCCAAGTCTATTCCCAGGCGTTGAAGCTCAAGAAGGACTCGAAGTCTTTAACAAGGCTACTAGATTAGGATATATCTGGCAAGGAGGTATGTGGGTAAGAAAGTGTAATCCAGTACCTAATGCTCAAATCACCGATGCTACTCTCACCGATGCTGTAGTACTTGCGGCACCTGGACTTACTAATAGAGATCTGTTCACTGGATTCTCTGCTGATGAAGGTTTCGAAGTCACCAATACTTCAACTAGAATCACTTACTTATGGCAAGGAGGTATGTGGGTTAAGAAGATCTCTGATGCAGATAACTACACAGTTACTCTTCCACTTGTTACTGCTACTGCGGTTGCCGCTGATGACACCAATGCCGATATCTTCACTGGTGTATTCGGAAAAGAAGGTGACCAAGTATACAATAGTGCCGATGGAAATACCTACATCTATCAGGCAGGTATGTGGGAATGTATTATCAGAAAGCCACTTGCTGCTAGAGATATCACTCTCATAACTGCTCCATTCGTTAGCCAAAAGTTGATCACTAATGTTATGAAGGCTGTCGAAGGTGACTGTCCAAGACTTACTCAAATCAATGGAGTAGATATTGTGTCTGGAATGACTATTACTAATGCTGACGGTACTGCATTTGTCGCAAGAACCGATGGAACTTTGGTGTTCTTACAGAATGGAGTCTTTGACCTATCTATGATCGGAGCTTCCAACCAAATCACACATACTTATACAGTTGAAGATAGATGCAATAATGCTGTTACTGCAAATATTGTCATTAATGTAGAGCAAACCGATCAAGCTGTTGCTAATTGCGGAGGTATCGGATTCTTCTTCAAGGCTCTCTTCACTGGAGGAGCTACTGAATACTATGAAATTGTTAAGAACGTCGATGGAACTGATGCTCAACTTAACTTGATTGGAACAGATCCTAGATTCTCTAACTCACTCGCATTCAATACCTTTAACTGTCTTAACTATACCGCTTATGCTGTGGCTGGTGTCAACGGTAATGATGGTACTTACGAAAGAATTGATAACATTGCAACCGGTGGAGCAGTCGTTAATACACCATTACTTACTAAAGCTGACTTGACTCCAGGAGCTGTTGGGGGTTCAATTGCTTTCAACAGAATCTTCACTGGAGACATGGATAATATCAATCATGCTCACTTCTTACATACCGGTTCTGGTACTAATCAACCTACTACATTTGCTGCTGTCATTCCAGTTGATGGATATTCAGGATCACTTCCTGGTGCGGTTGTCAATACAAGTGTCATTCCAGTTAGAACCGGACCTGGTGTTTATGATGAGACTATTGCTGGATTATTCGGTGACTTCGCTTGGTCTGCTAACAGATCTACTGCCGATAGAGCCGTATTCTATACAGCACATCCAGATAATCCAACTCCATCATCCAATACAGTAGGTATGATTAGAGAAGTTACTCTCGATTACACAACTTACACCGGAGTCGTTGACCCAACCACTCTTGCACCTGGATCATACATTACAGCAACTGGAGTTGACTATACCTTCAATTATCCGGCTCCTTTACCACCTGCTGCTACATATCAAGGATTCGGAGGATCTATGACCCTCGACGGTAACGATAATCTGTTCGTCTTCTATCAACAAACTGGTGTGCCAGTTGTAGATTCTTACTTTATGGTCATTAATTTAGGAGGAGACTTGACCGATACCGCTGCTTTGTCTGCTACCGCTCAAGTCATTAATGCTAACAGTATCAGTCCACTTGGTGACTCTTCTGGTAATCCATTTGTACCAGCCATTATCGCAACACCATCTATCTCAACAATTGATGGAGGACTACCTGATGGACCTAATGCATCTAATGTTGTCGATCATGTTGTCGGAGGAGCAGCCGTTAACTTAGTCGAAGCTGCTACTGGTACCAACACTAACATCATCCAATCTTTGATCTCACCAACTGAAACAGTCACTCTTGAATACTGCAGCATCTACCCAGGTGATGTCGTTGCCGAAACACTCCCTGCTGGAATTGTTAAGGTCGAGTCCGCTGTTGGACCAACCACTGTGAACATCAAGTATACTGCTACTGATCCAACTGTGACTACTAATGCCGATTGGAACAGTCTTCTTCAATCCATTACCTTCGCAGCCACTATCCATAACAACTGTCCTAGAGAATTCACCTTCTCTGCTGAGAGTCAAGATGGAGTTACTTCACAAAAGAGAAAGTCTTCTGTTGTTACTTCATCTGCAACTGATGATGTAGTGTGCGTTGCCGATGGGTTGT
Organism: uncultured Saprospiraceae bacterium; assembly: GCA_964403985.1. Taxonomy (GTDB): domain Bacteria; phylum Bacteroidota; class Bacteroidia; order Chitinophagales; family Saprospiraceae; genus JAHDFB01. Next base: position 2,940 of record CAYOIL010000269.1, on the reverse strand, counting down.
TGGAAAAGAAGAACCCGCAAAATAAGATAGTCAATACAACAAGTGTGATCTCTGGAACTAACCGATTCTTCGAAGGCGTCATCAATGAAGAAGGAGTTCAAATCTACAACAGCGCTGATGGTTTGTCATATATCTTCCAAGAAGGAGTATGGGTACCAGTACCTACTGCTGCTGCTGGAGGTGGTAACGCCATTGTCACCAGTGCTCTTGATGCAGCTACTGTATCTGGAAGTACTGATGCTGCTTTGTTCGCTCCAACTGTTGCTGAAGCTGCTGAAGGACAACAAGTATATAACACTACTGATGGAAATACTTACGTCTATCAAGGAGGTATGTGGGTCTGTATTGTGCGTAAATCACTTACTGCTTGTGATCTTAACGTCTGTGTTGTTCCATTCGATGGAGGTATTGACTCTATCGACCTTAACAAGATGGCTTCTGGTGATTGTATCAGACTCAGTATGTTCGATGGAGCTGCTGTTGTCCTTGACCAAAAGATCGACCAAGCTAACGATTCATACTTCGTTGTGCGAGACAACCTTAAGCTTATCTTCAACCAAAACTCAGCTTATGACTTCCTTGAGATTGGAGCTACCGAAGTAATCACTATCCCACTTGAGTTCAGCGATAGATGCAATAACACTATGACTGCCGATCTCATCATCACAGTCAAGCAAACCAATGCTCAACTCGCTGAATGTGGTGGTGTAGGAAGTTTAGTTAGACTCAATCAAGTCGGAGCCAATTTGACCTTTACTGAGATCGTCAAGAATGCAGCCGGTACTGATATTCAACTCAATCTACTTTCTTCAGCTACTGGTGAGAGAGCTAACTCTCTTGCGCTCAATACTCATGACTGCAAGTTCTATGCTATTCATTCTGTGCCAGCAGCAGGAGTGTTCATCGATCAAGAACTTGTATCTCTTGAGAACTTGAACACACCAGCCTTCAACTTTAACACACTCGCAACTGTTGCCACTATCGATGGAGCTGCTCAATCAGATCCTCCTAGGTTCATGACTTCCGGAGGCATTGATAACTTGAACCACATCTGGTACGGATCCTCCGTCAACTTCAACAACGCCGACGTCAATGAAGCCATGGTCATCCCACTTCCTGGATATTCCGGTGTGTTAGCTGGAGCTGCTATTGGAGATGCAATTCCAGTTAGAGATTCATTCGGTAATGTACCTGACTCTATTCAAGCTGCTGGAGATCATGGATGGTATGCTGCTAGATCTACCGCCAACCAAGCTTACTTCTACTCCATTGTCAATGATGGAGCACCTGTTCCACCAAACGGTATCCTTAGAGAGATAGCCTTGGACTATACTACATACACTGGCGCACCTGGATCATTTGTCACATCAACTGCCACTGACTATCCATTCACTTATCCAGCACCAATTCCAACCGGAGGAGGTGTCGCCGGTAACTTCAACGGTATGAATGCTATCGACTCCCTCGGTAACATGTACGTCTTGCTCGTTCAGAACAATAACCCTAACAGTCCAGGTTACTTGTTCGCTATGGATATTTCTGGAGCTCTTGACCCAGTTACTCTATCCGGTAACATTCAAGTCATCTCTAATAGTTCTCTTGCACCTGCTGGAGATGGAGCAGCCAATCCGTTCTTCCCTTCAATCATTGCTACACCAGATCTTGGTCTCAGTGCTGATGGATTCCCATCATCTACCAACAACAAGAACAACTCCATTGACTATGTTAGTGGATCTGGACCTGCCGCCATGGTAGTCCCAGCTACTGCTGGTAACGCCAACGTGATTGGATCACTCATTAGTCCAACTCAACGAATGTACGTCAAGTACGTTTCACTCTTAGGAGATTCAGTTACCGCAACTACTCCAGCCAGCATCAGCGGACCTACTTCTATTGATGGAAGAACTACTAGACTTGATGTCTATGAAGCCAATGCACCTAATGTCTCTACTAACGCCGACTGGCAAGCACTCGTCCAAAGTCTTATGTTCGATACTAGTGCATTCACTGATGAGCCTAGATCTGTAGAGATTTGGCTTGAATCCGAACAAGGAGCAGCTTCCATTCACAGATTCTTCACAGCCAACATCATGCCTGCTGCCGCTGATGACAAGCCTATCTGTATTGACTCAAGCTTGTTGGAAGGAGACATTCCACAAAACCGAATTGTCACGAGTACAGCTCCTATCTCTGGAACTACTGTCACATTCCCTGGTGTCGTCAATGAAGAAGGAGTTCAGATCTATAACAGTACTGACTCTGTATCATACATCTTCCAAAATGGTACTTGGAACGAAGTACCTGCTGCTGCTTCTGGAGGAGGTAACTCCATCGTCACTAGTGCTCTTGCCGTTGCTGCAGTTGTAGGAAGTACTGATGCTGCTTTGTTCGCTCCAACTGTTGCTGAAGCTTCTGAAGGACAACAGGTATTTAACACAACTGACGGACGATCTTATGTATTCCAAGCAGGATCATGGATGCTTGCACCTAAGTGCCCATTCAACGTCCAAGTTAATGATGCTGCCAATACCGATGCTGTTGTACTTGCAGCTCCTGGCCTCACCAATGACAGTCTGTTCACTAATGTCGTCGCGTATGAAGGACTTGAAGTCAACAACTTGGCTACTGGAATCTCTTATATCTGGCAAGGAGGTATGTGGATTAAGGTGGCCGCTGAACCAGCTAACTTTGTAGTTAATGTTGTAGCTGCCACTGCTACTGCTATTGCTGCCACTCCAGCCGATGCAACTATCTTTGCTCCAGACTTACCAATGGCCAAGAACGGAGACCATGTTCATAACGAAGCTGATGGTAACAACTACATCTATCAAGCAGGTATGTGGGAATGCGTTGTCGACAAGCCACTTTCTGCTGGAGATTTCACCATCTTAGCTGCTCCATTTGTTGACCAAAAGCATATCACAACTGTCATGAAGGCCG
>CAYOIL010000268.1:0-5738 GCA_964403985.1 uncultured Saprospiraceae bacterium | reverse complement strand
TTCATTATTTTGATTAATACTCATATATGTTCCATTTCCTAATTCTGCTCCTTGGGACCAATTTAAATTAATCCCGTTTTGATGACTTCCACAAAAAATCGTATTTATTGAAACATCTTTTTCTTTTGCAAGATTACATGCCGCTTTAAAATCAATTGGTCCTTGAGCAAAAGATTCATTACCCGCGATATAAATTAATTTTAAATCATTGGTATTTTCATTATACCATTCAAGATCGATTAATGATTTAGAAATTACAGATCCGCAGAACTCATCTCCTCCATTAGTGGAAAGTGAAAATAATTTACCAGAAATTAAATCCATATCATCCGTAAAATCTACAATTTTGTGTAGCTGATTTTTTTCAGTTGCTTTGGTAGGATTTCCATATTCGTATAAAGTAATTTGAAGATTCGGTTCTTCCCCATCCTTTTTCGTTTGTGCTAATTTATTTAATATCTTCCAAAGCTGTGATTTCGTTTGTTCAATTAATCCTTGCATAGAACTACTTGTGTCTAATAACAGGGCTACTTGAATCGTATTACTTGAATTTGGTAATTGCGGTATTTCATTGTTATCTATTTTGGGTTTAACCCAAAATTTAAAATGCTCAGAGATTTTCAATGCATCATTTTGATGAAACGCAAATGAAGCAACAAATGCGGTTAATAATATGCCTATTTTAATTGTGCTCATAATTAGTTTTTACTATTTATTTAAAAATGAAGTTTATGAAATGTACGATCGATACATATTCAAAATTGGAGGTATTAAAGGTTTGAAAAAAGCAAGAATTGGTGAATGAACCTTTTAACTTGGTAAAGCTATCCGATGAATTTATAAGCATAGCAAATAATCGTCCAGAGAAGTCCCTATTTAGAATAGAGGTTTAAAAAGCTTTGTATATTTGGAATTATGAAGCATAGGTATAGTATTATTTTGATTTTGATTTTGTTGATTTCGTCAGCTTCATTGTATGGACAGTCTAAAGAGAAGAAGTTCAAATCTTCATTCAGTAAGGTTAAGCAAGTTCCTACTGAAAGGTTAATTGCAAGAGCGAAATCGCTAAAGGACAAAGATCCAGAAGCCGCAATCACTCTATTAGAACAAGTGATCAATCAATCGAGAAAGGGTGATTGGCAGTATCAAGGAGAAGCGTATATCCTACTAGGGGATATATATGTAGATATCAATCAAATAGAGTTAGCAAAAGAGCGTTATGAATTGGCTCTAAATACTTTTAGTTCTTATAAAAGATATAATGAAAGAATTCCTATTTATATTCGGTTAGGTCAAATGGCTTTAGATAATAAAGATTCTGATGAGGCAGAGAGAAACTTTAAATTATGTTTAAAATATTCTGCTGATGATAAATATTCCGTAAGATGTGAGGAAGGTCTCGTCGATTTAGCTTTATTAAATGGGGATCCAGATGAAGGATTAAATTTAATTAATTCTATAGAGGTGAATTTTGAATTGGATAGTTTATCAAACGCTAGACTTGATGCTAGACGAGCTCAAAATTATATTCAACAAAACGATTATTCAAATGCCTCGGTATCTTTTTTAAATTCTGTACAAAACTTACCAAAAAGAGAAAACTTAAGTCCAGAGGAATATGCTCCAATAGAAAAAGCCAAAAATGATTTATTAAGTTATAACTTATCATCAAATATTGATAAAATAGAATTAAGTAAAACGAATATTGAATTAAATTCACAAACTCAACAATCGAGTAATTTATTAGTCCAAGAAAACTTAAAAATAGCCTCACTTTATAAAGCTGAAAATAATATAATAGAAGCCTCTAAATTTATCGAAAAGTCGAAAGATATAATTGACTCAAATACAGATGTATCTAATATTGCAAATGTATATAAAAAGTCTTACGAAATTAATCGACAAGTAGGAAAAATGGATAATGCTCTTGCTGATTTAGAGAAGTACATAGAAGCGAAAGAAAAAGAAATTGACAATTTACAAAGCGAATTAAATCAACAAATAAGAATAGTAAAAGGACAGCAAAAAATAGATATTAAAAGTAAAGAATATGATATAGATGAAAAAGATAAAGCACTATTAGAATCACAATTAAATATTCAGAAAATAGCCATAGGCCTTTTATCCATATTATTAATTGCATCATTAATATTTTTCTATTTTTTACAAAAAAACGTAAAAGCCAAAAGGAAAGCAAATCAATTACTTTATATTAAATCATTAAGAACTCAAATGAATCCTCATTTTATTTTTAATGCATTAAATTCGGTTAATAATTTTATTGCGAAAAATGATGAAAAAGCAGCCAATAAATTTTTATCTGATTTTTCAAAGTTGATGAGAAAAGTATTAGATTATTCAGAAAAAGATTTTATTGATTTAGATGAAGAATTAGAATTAAATGAATTGTATTTAAAACTTGAACACTTCAGATTTAGAGATCAATTCGAATATACATTTAATAATCAAATAGAAGAAGACAAAACTGATATACAAATTCCACCAATGTTGATTCAACCATTTATAGAAAATGCGGTTTGGCATGGATTAAGATATAAAGAAGAAAAAGGAGTTCTTAATGTCGCAATTAAAGAGGAAGGAGCTAACATAATTATATCTATAGATGACAATGGAATAGGTCGAACAAAATCAAAAGCACTAAAAACAGAAAATCAGAAAAAGTATAAAAGCACAGGCTTAAACAACATTGCAAAAAGGATTGCATTAATAAATGAAATTTATAAAAAGAATTATCAAATTGAAGTATCAAATTTGAATGAAGAAGAGGAAGAAACAGGAACTGCAGTCAGAATTAAAATCCCTATCATATGATAACAGCTATTTTAGTAGATGACGAGCAAGATAGTAGAGAAACACTGAGTAACTATGTTGGCAAATATTGTCCGGAAATATCACTTATAGGAGAATGTAAAAACATAGCAGAGGCTAAATCTGAAATTTTAAAAAAGAAACCACAGCTTGTTTTTTTAGATATTGAGATGCCTAGGGGTAATGCTTTTGATTTATTAGGGCAATGGGATAAAATTGATTTCGAAGTAATATTTGTTACAGCATTTAGCGAATATGCATTACAAGCATTTAATCTAAGTGCTGCAAGTTATTTGCTTAAACCACTAGACATCGAAGCTTTAGAAGAAGCAGTGGAATCAGTTAAGATAAGGATAGATAAAAAAGAAAAACTTAATCATGCACAAATTCTACTAGAGAACATGGCGGCATTAAATGTTCAGAATCGAAAATTAGTCTTACCCTTAATGGAAGGCTTTGATGTCGTTCGAATGTCTGAAGTCGTATATTGTGAAGCACATGATAACTTTACTTGCTTCTATTTTAAAGAAGGAGGAAAGTCAATGATTTGCAGGAATCTAAAGTTCTATGAAAAGATGTTAAAGGATTTTGGATTTTGTAGAATACATAGATCTACCATTATCAATGTAGAGTATGTTAAAAGATATATAAAAGGTAAAGGAGGATCAGTAATTATGGAAAATGGCACAGAATTAATTGTTTCAAATAGCAAGAAAACACACTTGCTAGAAATGATTAAAGGATAATAATTGATTTTATTGTCTACCTTAAGTTTACACTTTCATAAATCATTGAAAATCATATTGGTCTAAATTATCTATATTTACTAAAAAACAGAATCAATGAAAACTCCGATTTTTCTAACTCTCTTCATATTCTGTACACTTTTGGTCAATGGACAAACCGAATATTTATTGGACTCAACAATAAATAGAGAGATATTTATACCTTTTTTTCTAAATGTTGAAACGCAGAAATACTTCTATGATGACAACGAGAGGCTTATAAGGAAAAATACCAAGACGTTTAATGAAAGTTATACTATTTATTCATATGGTTCTAATTTGATAGTTGAATCAGTTTATACAAAATTTGATGGCTTAGATGATTTTTATTTATCTAATACAATTACGAGGTATTTAAATGATGATCAATTTGAAATAAAAGTAGAACATACGAGGAATGAGGAGATCTATTATCTTGACTCAATAATTCTAGATGATAGAAATCGATTGATTGAAAAGTATTCAAAAAGTAAAGACTTTTCTAATAACACTTTATATTTATCATATTTTGAAGAAAATAAATATAAAGATGGTTATTTAAAAGAAAAGAGAATCGAATATTATGATTCTTATGACATTCTTTTAAATGCAGAATATGACTCATTTAATTATAATGCACAGGGCTTTTTAACTAGTGAAATTAAAATTTGGGATTATTTAACTTATGGGAGTTATACAGAAGAAAAAGTCTACACGTATAAAAATGGAACTATTTCAGAAGTTAAAATAACATTTAACTGGGGTGAAAATAGTGAAAACAAAACAATTAATAGATATTCATACAACTACCCATATTACACAATAAAAGAATACTTTGTTAATTATGATTTGGAATCATTTATGTTTGAAGAAAAATACAAACTTAGTTCTAGTAGTTTTTTTGAGCACGATTCAATTCAAAAATTTAATCAACCAGAAAGTATAAATAATAAAGTATTAGAAAATGTATACACTGAAAATTATTTAGAAGAAGAACAATTATTACGAATTAGAACAGTAGAAAAATCATTTGATTTTCAAGGTGGATTACAGGTTTTGAATGTTATTGATGAATTCTACAATAAAAGGGATATTCAAGTAGAATCGTCTTTGGAAGATTTTACATTATTCCCTAACCCATCTAGCGTTAATGATCTTATTTTTATAAGACCAAAGAAAAGTGATTTAATTTTCAATCAAATAATCATTTACAATGAACTTGGCCAAGTAATAGTTAGAAAACCTGTTAATTCAGGGAGGCTGATACAATTTCGAGTTCCTAATCTTTCTTCAGGTATTTATTTTATGAATTTAGCTTATAATGGAACGATAGTTTCTGTAGCGAAAAAGATGGTAGTGAGATAGTTTAGATTTCTTCAAACTAACTTTGTATTTTCAATTAATAGTTGATTATATTTACTAAAATAAAGATACAATGAAACCATTAGTTTTAGTATACTTTTTCATATTCTGTTCCATATCGTTAAATGCTCAGTCTGACTATTTATTGGATTCAACAATTATTAGAAATGTATTTCTTCCTAATTTTATAAATGTTGAGACACATAAATATTTTTATGATGATCAACATAGACTGGTAAGAAAAAATTCAAAGCAATTTAATGAGAATTATACATTATACTCCTATGGTTCAAATCTCATTGTAGAATCTCAATATTCAAAGTTCAATGGAATGGATGAATATTTCTTAACAAGCACAACCAGAAGGTATCTAAATGATGATCAATTTGAAATAAAGGTTGAGCAAATTTATAATTCGGAAGTATTCCTTAAAGATTCTATCGTTTTAGACGACAGAAATCGAATAATAGAGAAATATACTTTAGAAAAAAACTTGGCAACAAATAGCTTCAATTTGACACAATTCGTAGAGAATATTTACGAAAATGAATTATTACTAAGTCATAGTTTAGAGTATTTTGACTCATATGATTCACTGGTAAATGGAGAATATTCTACATATGAATACAATACAAATAGACTATTAATTAATGAAATAAATGTTTGGCAATCCCCTAATTTTGGGGAATACATTGAAAATAAAAAGTATTCTTATTTAGGAGAAACAATAAGCGAAATTATCAAAACATATGATTTTGGTGATAATAATGAAAGCGTGCAAGT
>CAYOIL010000267.1:0-5741 GCA_964403985.1 uncultured Saprospiraceae bacterium | reverse complement strand
ATCCTAGATACCCTGTTGTAATGGGAAGTTTATATTCTAGGACACACTCTGCATATAGTGACCATGAACCAGCTTCTGGAAATAATCAGAAAGCATTGGTTACTAGATCTCACATGAAACTAGTTTTCGAAGAAGACAAAAAAGATATAACCTTAACAACACCAGGAGAAAACTATTTAAAAATTTCTGACGATCAACAATCAATTACATTAGAAGATCAACACGGAAATAAAATTGTTATGGATAGGACAGGCATTCTTATTGATTCCCCTAAAAAAATAACAGTTAACGCTGGTTCACAAATTGATATGGATGCAGTTTCTTCTTTTACAGCTAAAGGTTCTTCCATAGAATTAAAAGGAAAATCAGGAAGTGCACTTATGCAAGGAGCTTCTAGTGCAACTGTAAAAGGATCAACTGCAAAAGTCGATGCAACAGGTGTTACAACAATAAAAGGTTCATTAGTTAAACTTAATTAATATAGTATTATGTTCAATGGTAATTTTTTAGGACGTGGTTGGACTTTTCCTCCAACTTTTATTAAAGATAAGGGATCAATTGAAATGGTTTCTGATACAGAAGATGTTGTTCAGTCTATGAAAATTATTTTAAGTACTAGAAAAGGAGAGCGTTTAACTAATCCTCATTTCGGGTGTGCAATGCATGAATATCTATTCGAGCCCATTAATGAAATAACTGGTAATATGATTACAGATGCAATTAGAAATGCATTAATAGAATATGAGCCAAGAATTATTATTGAAGACATCAAATTAGATTTTGCGGAACAGCTTGAAGGTATCGTAAACGTTGAATTAGACTACGTTGTAAGAAAAATAAATACTAGACATAATATAGTATTCCCATTTTATAAAATTGAAGGAACTTTAGTAGACGAAGTGTAATTTTTTACATATCTTGCGAGGATAAAACCAATTAGCAAATGAATAAAGTTGTGCCAAATTATGGTTCTACTTTTTTCGGTTTTGGATCTGCACGACATAATAGAGCCCCCAAGTCTTTAGACCCAAAATTTGTAAGACTGGATGATAGAACTCTTCCTGAACTTATTGCATATGCAGCCGAATTAAGTAAACATATTCACTACTACAATTCTGATAATAAAATTGATGGTTCTTGGGAACCTTTTTTTTACTCAGATATCAGTGTAAATATTGCACTTATAATTTCCGTTGACCTTAAGCAAATTGATAAATCAGCCAATATATTTATCAATAACTTTTACAATAATCAAGTTATAGAAACTAGAGGTGAAAGTTACTTAGGACTTTTTAGGATATGTAACGAAATTGTTCAAAACTTCAACAATTGGCACAAGTCAATTATCAAACTAAATTTAGATCAAAAAAAGTTTGAGAGTCAAGTTGAATTTGAATTGTATAACATTATAAACGACAAAGTTCGTCCTCACCTTAATGAATTAATCCATTTCAAAAAGATTGGTGAAAAAATCAAAGTGCTAAATGACCTTGATAAATTTTCATTTGATGATATTAATGCTCAATGGATCGACGATAACTATCAAGGAAAAAATCTCTTTACTGGAAAAACTGATTTGGAAAAGATAACTTCTGGAATGCTTGCCTTAAGGCTCCAGTTCAGATTTTTATTCCAAGCACTTAACTTTACAGTAAATCATTTCAAAAGATACTTTTATAATTCACTTAAATTTAAAGATAATCATAACCCTGATATAGCTTTGTTTATAAGCTTTTTGAAAATCTTTAAGAACGTTCAAAACGATTATAACAATATTACTGAAAGGCTTCAAGAATTCTATTACAAAAATATTTTGCAACTTAAGCCGCATAATGGAAGTTCTGACTATACATATATTTTCTTTGAAACAGCAGATCAAGTTGATAGATACATACTTAAAAAAGGTGCATTATTAGCAGCTGGACTAAATGAGGATGGAAGAGATATTCTTTTTGAAACCACTGATGATTTAGAAATAACGAAAGCAAGCATTGAGGAAATTCGTACAGTTTATTCAAGTAGACTTGATGATCTAGATACTAGTAATTATAAGTTAACTAGTCATCTTTATTCTGCACCAATAGCAAATTCGGTTGATGGTTTTGGAAAATTCAAAGAGATAAGGAATCCATGGCCAATATTTGGTGAAGAACAAGAATACAAAGCAAGTGAGGAATCTAATATGGGACTCGCTCGATTAGGTTTTGCATTTAGCTCCCCTATCCTTCATTTAAGCGAAGGAAAAAGAACAATTACCGTTCGATTCGACTTTAGCAAAGAGTCTACAAGAATTTACAAAAGACTTGTTTACGATATTTACTTAAAAGTAAATAAAGACAGAAAGGCTAATGAGCCAGCTAAAATTTTACAAGAAATATTCTATGATAGAATTTTTAATCAGGTAGATAAAGAAAGAAATTTCAAGATATTCCTTACTTCGACTTTAAAATGGCACGAAGTACAACCCAATACTATAACGTTTAAAGCCGTTGGAGACGGAGATTGGGTATTCGATACTGAATTACAGGATGAAGAAAATATGAACATATTAAATGCTCTAGAAATTTCTTTTACCTTACCAAATTCAGTCCCACCTATCGTTTCATATGATCCAGCTATACATGAAGGTAGCGTTTTTGATTCACCTGACCCACTAATACAGTTTGTCCTAAACGACAAAAAACAACCACTTGTATATTCCTTTTTTCAATCTTTAGCAATTGAAAAAATCAATATTAAAGTTGATGTGGATAGAATTCGTATGATAAAAATATATGATGAACAAGGATCTTTCTACGAAGGGAGAAATATTTACCCTTACGGTTTGCAACCTCAAAGAGGATCTCTTTCATATATTGGAGCACCTGAATTATTTAAAAAAGAGTTAACAGAAGCTGCTGTTCATGTAGAATGGGATAAATTACCTGAAACTGTTGAAGAATTCGAGGAACATTATAAAGGATATGATGACCCACTTCATCCAGCGACAATCAAAGTCCAATTTGGAGTTATTTCAAATTTTGACCATAATATGCCAGGAGATGAAGCTCTTGAATTCCCAATGTTTACTACTACTGAAGGAAATGAAGAAATTCATCCTGTTACTAAACTTGATCGGTCGCATTATGTACTAGATGCTGAAAAACTAGCACTTCTTGATATAATTCCAAATTTCGACTTACCAGAAGAAAATCCTTATCAAGATAATATGGAAACTGGATATTTTATAATGCAGATTGTCGAACCTAGACACGCGCTTTATAACAACATCTATCAAAATGAACTTCAACAAGCGATTAATAAAAATATTGAAAACCCAGAAGATCAAAAGAAATTCCCCCAAGCTCCAATAATTCCTTTTTATAAAAATGCTTACTTAAGTTACAAAGCAGAATCTGAGTGGAATATATTACATGGTGATATTAATAAACCTGAGATGAACTTCCATATTCATCCATATGGTGTTGAAACAGTATTTGAAGCAGGAAATACATATAAAAGTCACATGTTACCAGAGTACAACAATGATGGCTATCTGTTTATAGGCTTAAAAGATGTTAACCCACCTGAAACTATATCCTTATTCTTCGAATTAACTAGTGAAGAAACAACAGATCAAACTATAAAAAACATTCCATACATAAAGTGGATGTTCTTAAGTGAAAATAGATGGATCCCATTCGATGATAGTAAACTCATTTTTGATAGCACTTATGGTTTTACAGAAACTGGAATAATCCGATTACAATTACCATTAACTATAACAGACAATAACACAATCCTTGATGAAGGTCTATTTTGGATAGGTGCGACTATTATAGGAGATGTTTCAAAAATCTGTAAAGCCATTCACCTTACAACTAATGGTGTTCTTGCAAAATGGGTTTTTGATCTTGAAAATAATGATAGACTATTTGATGAGCTTCCCGAAGGAACAATAAAAGCTCTTAAAAATGATATACGGCAAATCAAAAACGTTAGCCAACCCTACCCTTCTTTTGGAGCTAGACTCCCTGAAAACTTAAGGGAATTCAATATTCGTGTTAGTGAAAAGTTACGACACAAAGACCGTGCAATAACTCATTGGGATATAGAAAGAATTACACTTGAAAAATTTAATAAAGTTCATCAAGTAAAAGTTCTTAGCTACCTATCTGATCCTATTGACAAAGATGATTCAGATAAAAAAGAATATGTTTTCGAAAATGAAGAAGCAAATGAAGAAAGCTACGGAATTGAGCATCTTAAAGGGATTAAAGTTGTAGTTATTCCGCAAAGAGAATTAAATAAAGTAACATTTACACCAAAATTCTCATTACATAGACTTTTACTCATTGAACAATATTTAACTCAGCGTATATCACCTTTCATGAGTATACAGGTATTGAACCCTAAATACGAACATGTACGAGTAATTGCTAATGTAAAATTTATAGAGAATTTCAATAATGGTCAAACACTAAATAGACTTTTCGAAGATGTAAATAAATTTATTGCACCTTGGCTTTATGATGAAAATCATGAAGTAAAAATAGGAGGTAGTATAAATGAAAATGTACTTCAAACCTATATCAAAGGTCTAGATTACGTGAAGTTTTTAACGAAGTTTTCAATACTTCATATCATTGATGACGATGGTATATACAAACTTCAAGATACAGCAATGGAACAAGATATAGTTAGTATAATATCAGCAAGACCATGGGGAGTATTGATTCCTGATGATTTCCATGAAATTGATATGGTTGAATATGAAGAAGAAGAGCTTCCTGTAGCCAGAGTAAATTCTGACCAAATTATTAGATTCCAAAACAAGGTAAATATATTAGGAGATAAAAAATACATAAAAGTCAAAAATACGAAAGTAGTAGATGAAAATTCGAAGTCTATTTCTAAAAAGAATCCTACTAGTAATTTCACAATAAACATATAGAATGGCACAACATACAAGATCCGAACTATATAAAATCTATAAAGGTGGCTTTCATGACAAAGCCTTCGAGCATTTAGTTGACTCTGCCCTAAATATAAAAGATGATGGTCTAGGAATTAATCCAGATAATGGATTGGTATTAACCTCAAAAGGAGCTAATAAAAACTTAATGAGTTTTTACCAACGGGTAAGTGACCGATCTTCCCCATTATGGAATATTAGTCTTGATAGCAATGAAAATAGCAGAGGTTTAAACTTTAATCAAAACGGAAAAAGTTTATTGTTTCTTCAGGATGATGGTCATATAGGGATAAATACTGTTACCCCGAATTATGAATTGGAAGTGAATGGTCTAATTAGTACCAAAGGAATTTTAGGAAGCTTTTCAAAGGGTTATTCTACTGCTGATGCAAAATGGCACACACTTGATGGATTAAGAAACTTAGATGGCTGTGTTGCCTTTGAGATATTTGCGCATATTAATGATGATAAGGATAGGAGATACGGACTAACATATGCAACCATGTTAATGACTCACACAAAGAGAGGTCATAAAAATAAGATGAAAAGTGTTGAAGCTGGCTCTAAATTTTTATTCGGAAAATTCTTAAATAAAATTAGATTTAGATGGGTATTAGATGATCTAAATAGTGAGCCGGGTAAACCCAAATATATGGTTCAATTAAGAACACGTTCCCACTATGGAATGAAAGATGGTAATACAAAAGAAGTTTTCTATAGAGTCCGATTATTATGGGACAAAGAATTCGAAAACGATGTATATCCGAAACAATGGCAAGCTGAAGGT
>CAYOIL010000266.1:780-5851 GCA_964403985.1 uncultured Saprospiraceae bacterium | reverse complement strand
TTCCAAGGCTTTCCACCTTCCCAATCCACGCTCAAGGCCGCATCCGCCTCCCCATCAAACCGATGCGTATATTCAGATGGAATAACTTGCGAAATAGCCAAAGCTAAAGGCAATCCCTTGCCAAACCCAACCGCTTGGGCATATTGGCGCATATCTTGACGCTCAACTTGACCAATCCCGTACCCTGGCAACGGTGCGGGTTCATTACCAACCATCGGTGTCAATGCACTGGCCGAAATTGGCGGAATAGATTTTGTATATATGTCCGAACTCGCCGACGCCATCTTAGTGCGCGTACTCACACCTGTTGTCATACCGCCGCCCAATTGCACAGGGTTCAAGCCGCCGGCTTTTTCGGTTATGGCTTGGTTCATGTGACTATGCGAAACGCTTTGCGTATCTCCAGTTTGTAAGGGGTATGGATCAATATATAAACCACCCGTTTTTGTGCGCACTGCTTTTGGTACCATCGGGGCTTGTTCCATCATAGGCGCTTGCGGCGCCATTGATGCTTGCGGCACAGGGGCTAAAGGCACAGCGCTTACTGGTGCAACCGGCATCGGCGCAACATCCATTCCCGAATAATCCATCACCGGCGCAGATGATACTGCCGCACGCGAATTTATTGGGCTTGGCGCAACTACTTGCTGCGGCGCAGGTTTAAATTCAAACCCCGCCATAACAGGCACAGGAACTAATGTTAAGGCTATAGCTAGATAGCTATTTTTAATAAAAAATCTCATGACAAAACCGTGTATTTCTTGAATATACACATATCGTAGCGATGTATTATTGGAAAAACAAGGAATAACAAACCACAAAGCGGCTTTATCCAAAATCCTTCATTTTACGGCGACGTACGGCCGTCCACGCAGGTCGCGATTGTCCATTTAACCACGACCTAAATGACCGCAACGCCGAAGGAAACGTCAATCCACGCTTTTCTAAGGCAATAAAAATAACGGTACTGCTAATGGTCAAAAATAAGGTAATCGGCCTAAAATATACCAATAACGTACAAAACGGAATCGCCGCGCGGGCATCAATATTAAAAAACTGTACTGGACGCATTGAATTTCTCCAATGCCAGTTGTTTTTTTCCTCAATGGTATCTTCCGCCTTACCCATATCTTATTTTACCTGTTTTTGATTAAGAAAACAAAAATGATTTAAATTTTTTGCGTTAATTTTGATACAAGTTTTTAACGCTTTATATCTAAGTTTAAGCCCCAGTCGAGTTCGACAACATAATATAAGTCCGTCGATCAATCTCACCGTTCTCAAACGCAATCTCGGCGCTCCGCGCCATAGTCTGCCCATGAAGCGGTAAAATACGGTGAATTTCCGTCGGCCAATCTTTAAAATCCATATCCATCAAGCGTTCACGGACCTCATCAGAAAACCTCATCCACTCACGTACACCAATACGCCCACCTTCTTTTTTGGTCACCAAGGCCTGCGTTAAAACCAATCGGGTCGTCTCCATTAATGCGTATGCCCGCTCGGAACGCTCATTCGGCTCAAATGCCGACACCATCCGTTGAATTGTCGCCGCCACCCCTGTGGTGTGGGTGGTTGTATAAACCGCGTGACCGGTTTGCGATGCCTCAATGGCGGCCGCGATTGTTTCTTTATCACGCGCCTCGCCCACCAAAATAATATTCGGCTTACGCCGCAATGCATTACGCACACCATGCGCAAAATTTGGCAAATGCCTTGGAATCTCTGTCTGGGATAATAATGAACGTGGCGACTTAATCGCATCGTACACATACTCAATCGGCGCCTCATAGCACACAACCTTACCGCACCCACGCGGACGTTCTAACAACATGCGAATACCTGCGGCCAATAATGTCGACTTACCCGACCCTGTTGGCCCGGTCACAATAATCATCCCTTGGCGCGGCGCCCAATTTTTGATGATGTCTTCTTCAACATTCAAATCCGTCATGGTGGGTGGCTCGCTCGGCAATACACGCATGGTAATCTGGGCTGAATCACGCCCGCGCGATAATATCGCTGTCACATTCACACGAAAACGAATACGCGTATAACGATCGGGGCGAATTTCATATGATAAATCCAAATCATTACCCGAAGCCAATCTCGCACCCGCTTCTGGGCCATAAATTTTATTTAAAAATACATTCATGTCCGCCGCATCTAACGGGCGAAAAGTCCCTGGATATAACACCCCATAAATTTCGTTATAAACCGGGCGGTCGGTTTGAATCGTTATGTCTGATGAATTTTTCTTTACACACCATAAGATAAAATCATCCACCAAATCATCGGTAAAACGCGGAGGTTCGTTCTCCCACGTTGTGGCAATATTATCTTTCCCCTTAAGGAGACTTACCGGCTTGCGGGTTGCCATTGATCATATCCAGTTTGAAGTTTCGGCATAGTGGTGATTTCCAATTCACGATCGCCAATACGCATTGTTGTTCCATCGCCCGTCACCCCACGATCCGTCTGCATCGCATAAGGGGGCGAAATCATATTTTGCGCAAGCAATGATTTATACCTAATCATTCCTTGGTAATCCGCAACCAATTGATTTAAATCAGATTGAAAAACATCATCGGCTTGTTCAAGGCCTTTGTTCCAACCAGTACGCACGCCGTCTTCCCATATCTCACGCTCTTGCGGGGTAATCGGACGTAAAATATCTGGCGGCGGTGCCACATCGCCCCATTCACGACCCAAATAATTACGCCATGTGCGTGGTGCGCTAACAATACGCGCATTTCGATTGATTTTTAATATCTTATCTGCAACTGCGGCCTGCTCGCCAACGTTATTAATCAACAACGCATCCATCGCTTCGGACACCACTGGCGGTTCAATCATTAACCCAGATTGCGCGGGAATAAGCAAATCACTAAAATTAAAAACCTTGTCTAAATATCTAGAGCGCGTCTCAACTTCTTTACGAATATGCCATGTGCGCCACGCCAAACCACCCCGTGCACCATAGGACAAAGACGCTTCTTTTATCGCATCAAGCCTAATCTGCAGCGGTAATTCACTGGCTTTTTCTTTGGTAATATTTTTCGCCTTGGTGTTCACCAAATCATCTAACTCCATGGGCGGCGCACCATAATCATTAATGTCTATCGACGCATATCCTTGCTGGATTGTAAAAACAACCAACACACAAACGCTAAGAATAGAAACTAAAAACTTGTTCATAATCGGGTTAGGCTTACTCCCCCAATCCTGTTACTGGCGCATAATGCAGCTCAACCATCCTTTGTACGGAATCAACTTTGACATCGGCGCGCATCCCCAATTGCAATCCTGCGCTACGCAAAATATCAATTACTGGCGTGTTTTCTTTATCAATATTCACCACCATCGGTACGGGTGGTTTATTACCAACAGTTATAAAACTATAACTCGCACGGCTCGCTAATTGTTTTAACAACTCTTCTGCAGGGCCAATCCAATTAATCGTCATCGCACGGCGTAATTCCGGCGGGGCATTATGAATCGGCTCAACCGCAACGGCTGGCGCGCGTGACTGCTCAACCGCCGCCAAAGTTTCCAACGCATTGGATGCTTTATCTGCCGCTTCAGCCAACATTAAGGATACTTTGTCGGGAGAAGCTAGAACTTGCGGACTCCGCTCAACTTTCTTTGCGCCTGAAAAACCACTAGGCAAATGGCTACAGGCACCTATAGATAAAACCCCTAAAATGGCTACACTCATTAAGAAGAATTTTTTAGAAAAGAAACTATTATTTTTTATCATCATTATTCACGAATCGCTTGATTGACTGTTGGTAAGTTTAGCCTTTTCCGCAAATCAGAACAAGTCATCCCACATGACTACCCATAGCTAAATAATTGAGGGGTAATAATACAGATATCCTAAACAAAAAAGGCTATATCTCTATCTTACCTTGTTGCGTCGTCTTTAATCAAACCTTTGGATCGCATCGCGCTAATCACCTTACCCTTATAGGGGCCACCGAACTTTGGCGTTTTGGAATGATAATGGGCAATCGCGATTGATAAATCACCGGTTCTGTCCATATGCCCGCGTAAAATCCACGCGGCCACGCCCATATTTGTGCATGGGTCGTTTTTCACCCATTGCAAAGCTGTATTATTGGTCACACCCCATTTATCAGCCAATTCAGGCACCCAAATCGTATTAATCTGCATTGGGCCTAAATCATACGTCTCATTGGTGTTTTTCACCGCCTGACCTGGCTTACCGCCTTCGACTTGGTAAATCCCTACCAACACGGCAGGCGGCACAGAATAAGTCTGCGCAGCTAACATCAAACAGGCGGCAATTACTTTGGACATGACTCTATTATACTCATTAATTCGTTAAAATTCTATTTCTAGACAGTTTTGTATGCCATTTAGGCGTTATTCTTCCTCGGTCTTCTTCGCGCCAGGCTTAAAGAACCCCATCGGGCTCGCTGGCGGCGCAGACGTTGAATCAAAATTATTGGCGGTCTCATCTTTGGCCGCGGCTTCTGCCGGCGGCGTAGCGATCGGTGTTGCTTGCGGATCCGCGGCGGGTTGCGCGGGTGCCGCCTCAGCGGGCGGAGTCCCAGGCACATTATCAGGCACGACCTCTGGTGCGCTCTGTGGTGGACTCTCTGGTGAACTGGCCGGCGCCGCAGGCGTTTGCGTCTTTGCCCCAGGTGTAAAAAATCCCATCGGCCCTGCGCCTGCTGGTGCTTTTGGCGCTGGTGGATTAGGCTCCGCTGGCGCGGCAGCCACCGGTTGCGCGGGCGGCGTTTCAACGGCGGCCTTGGGCGGCTGTTCTGCTTGTTGTTCGCTTGGGGCAACCACAGGCGCTTCGGCCACAACTGGCGCGGCACCGCCAGACACCTCAACACTACCTGCCTGTACGTCTTGACCAATAACCGCCTGCATCATCATCGTACGTCTTTCAAACGCTTCCCACACGGGTGTCATTGACGGCGCTTCATCACCACTCGCCTTATTTACCTCATTGCGATGGCACTGCGCATAAATAGTCGCCAGTGACTTTAAAACCAAAATCTGACCTAATTTATTTTCCTCATCGCCGGCCAATATG
>CAYOIL010000266.1:0-770 GCA_964403985.1 uncultured Saprospiraceae bacterium | reverse complement strand
CTTAACGGACACTTCTTGCATTAATTTGGTATCGCTTTTACCAAATGAAAACTCAGAAATCGCCAATAAAGCTGGGGTCAATGCCTGCATTGTCGTCAAAATCGCCTGCGTCGCATCAAAAAATGGAATTTCATTATCAATGGTGGTTAAACGTGACTGTCCATCCGCGGCTGGCGTAAATTTATCCGCAAACCCAATCACCGCCTCTAATGATTTGGTAATACGCGCAATATCCGCATCTTCGGGCGCACGTTTGTTTTTAACGTAAAAATCCGCCAATAACGGCGTCGCAATCGCCGCCATCGATAACCGCGTTGAATCGGCTTGCTCTTCGGTTTCTTGCGCGTTTAATGTCGTTGATAATTTAATGCTTATTTGTACCGCTTGGCCTAACATTTTGGCCATCATTTGCGCCGAGGCCGTTTCCACATCGTCGCCTTGTGGAGGCGCAGCTTCAATGGCCGACACCAAAGGCGCCCCAATCTTTTCTAACAAACGTATGGCAAAGACAGAATTTTGTGTCATGAGTATTTATGGCGGCCTTAAAAATGCGTAAAATTACGCTTTATATTATATAGAGTAATATTCGGAAGTAAAACCGCTTTTAATCAGTATTTATGACGCAGGTAAATCCGCAATAATATCCGCCATATTATCGGCGCGGCCACGGATAATTTTAACCTTACCGTCTTTACCACGATAAATCGTCATCGGCGTGACATCAAACTTCCAGTTTTGCATCAACATCATATTTTTTTGCACACCAGAAG
>CAYOIL010000265.1:0-5852 GCA_964403985.1 uncultured Saprospiraceae bacterium | reverse complement strand
AATAACACCTCCTGAAGATCTTGCCCCATATATAGCAGCAGAAGCATCTTTTAATACTTCTATAGATTCTATGTCTCCTTGATTAAGAAAATCTATTCCACCACCAATGGGAATACCATCAACTACATATAAAGGATCACCACCATTGATATTAGTTGTACCTCTTATTCTTACTTGTCCACCATCTCCAGGTTGACCTGATCCCATAGTAACACGAACTCCTGATGTTCTACCTTGAAGAGTGTTTTCAATACGCGTAACTGGCATATTATCAATACTCTCCGACGTAATTTTAGTAATTGCTCCAGTTACAACTTTCTTCTTTTGAGTTCCATATCCAACAACGATAATCTCATCTAATTCATCAATTGAAATTAATAATTGTACAGGTGTAGATCCTGCATTAGAGGCTATAATTTCTTGAGTAGAATATCCGAGATAACTGAAAGTTACGATCGCATCTTCAGAAGAAACATTGAGAGAATATTTGCCATCTATATCAGTAACCGTTCCATTTGTTGTATTCAGTTCAATTACGGAAACTCCTATTAAAGGAAAGTTTTCTGCATCTACAACTTTACCAGTTACAGTAAACTGAGCAAATGAAAAGGTAATAAAAGTACAGAACAGAAAGGAAAAAGTAAGTAGTCTTTTTGCCATTTATACATACATTATAGTGTTCTATAAGCTATATGATTGCTGAAAGAAATCTAGCGTTAGTAAGTTGTTAATCACATAGTAGTTTAAAAAATTAAACTCTTTATTATAGAACAGATTTGTGAAAAAATATTCGTGTAAAAGTAATAAAAGTTTCTAATAATGGATAAAACGAATAATTTATTTAAATGAATTATAGTAATCCAAACATTATTTGCTGTTTTATAGCTTTAAATTTGTTTATTTATGCATGTAAATGATACTACATGAAACACAAACTCCTCTTTTTTACAAGCATCTTGTTTTTGGTCAGTTGTAATAATCAAGTACAAAAAACAAAAGCTTACGAAAAGTCAAAATCTGATTTTACAAAAACAATGAAGAAGCATTTGGATGCGGTTTCAAATAAAGATTTGGTTTCATTGAAAAGTACAATGCATCCCAATGGAAAAATGCAATTAATCCTTCCCAGTTCTGAAATTAAAAGTTCGGTAGATAGCTTTATGTTGTATCATAGCGACTGGTTCAAGGATACAAGTGAATGGAGTTTTGAAACAAAAATTTTAAATGTAGAAGTAGGACAAGACTATGGGATGGCTATAACTGAGATTAAATATAGTGAACCAGAAAGAGAAGGAAAACCCTATTGGCATAGAATGAGTGTAAGTTATGATCTTGAAAAGTATGAAGATAATTGGTATATCATAAAGGATCATGCAAGTTCAATCCAAAAATCTACTGATTAATTATGTATTTCATGATTTTAAAAGAAATAAAGGATTCTGACATTCATAAGATTTATGAAGGATTATCCGATCCAGAGGTTACAAAATTCTATGACGTTCATTTTTCAACGCTTGAAGAAACAGAAGAACAGATGGCATGGTACCGTCAGTTAAAAGAAAATGGAACAGGAAAATGGTGGGGAATTTACGATAATCTGGAAAATTTCTGTGGAACAGGAGGATTTTACGATTGGGATAAAGCAAATAAGAAGGCAGAATTCGGAATTTGGTTATTAAAGCCATTTTGGGGTCAAGGAATTATGAATAAGGCGTTGCCAATTTTTTTTGATAAAGGCTTTAATGAAATGGACTTGAATAGAATAGAGGCTTATGTTTATCACAATAATGAAAAATGTAAAAAAGCGTTAGAAAAAAGTTATTTCAAGTATGAAGGGACTATGAAAGAATACGAAATGAAGGACGACATTCCAATAGATATGGATATATTTGCAGTTTTAAAGAGTGATATAAAAAATAAATATGACTTTTGAGGAAGTATTTTTAGATCTAGAAAAAAAGAATAAGGGAGAATATAAAACCGAAGATTTCAAGGTTATGGGAAAAGTAGGTTCTTCCATGCCAGTTTCAAAGCATCAACTTAATTTAGTATATAATACGACAGCAATTACAATACACTGTGATTTAGGGAATCACAATTTGATTCAGTTATACTTTTCTATTCCAGTCAGTCAAAGTTTTCCAGAAGTTAAAATATATTCGGTTGATAATTTTCTAAGGCTTTTCAACAGAAAGAAAACTCCTTGGAGAATAAAGTGTAAAGAAAAGCAAATAAAAAAACAATTAAGTAAGTTATTGAATGATTTTGGACTAACCAAGCTTGCAGATGAAACAAGATTTGAACCTGAGATTATGATAAGAAAAACAAGATCTTTACATGAAGTAAAGACATCTTATTATTTGGGATTTGATAATAAAGAAGAGTCTATTGAGCAAGTATTGGAATTTAACAAAGCATTGATAGATTACATGTTGGAATATTAGTGAATAAAAACAGTAAAAGCTTTGAATTTAGACAGTTTCAGAACTACGTAGTATATAAAAAACGTTATATTTTAACCATTTCTTAACATTAGATTTATAAATGTTAAGGCTTAACAAAAAAAATTGCCAAAATTCATTTAACGAATGCACGAAAATGAACTGTAATCTAAAATTTAAAGTACTTTCATCACTTCCTAGTACATAAAAAATAATTCAACCTTAGTAGACAGGCACCACAGTAGATCGTTTAACTTCATTTAATACAAAAGTACTTTTGATTTGAGATACATTGGGAAGTGCAGCTAATTTCCCTGATGAAAACTGATGATAAGCGTGAAGATCTTTTACAACCACTTTCAGTAAAAAATCATTTGCTCCACCCATAAGGTAACATTCAATAACTTCAGGTATACACTCGACAGCTTCGTTAAATGCCTCAATATGTTCTAGTTTTTGATTTTCTAAAGAGACCGAACAAAAGACAAACATTGAATTTTCGAGGGCGGATTTATTTAGGACAGCAACGTATTTATCTATAATTCCTTCATTTTCTAACCTTTTTATTCTGTCATAAACTGGTGACTTGGTCAAATTTAATTGCGATGCAATCTCCTTTATATTCTTTTTAGAGTCCAGCTGCAAGATTTCGAGTAACTGCTTGTCCGTTGTGTCTAGTTTCAAAAGAAGGAATTTTTCCGAATTATAAAGATTAAATCGCACTGTAAATATATAAATTTCCTAATAATTGAACTAAAACAGGATTATTTACTGATAATATATAATTTATAGGAAATTTGAATCAATATATCTACTTTTGAAGAAATATTCCGCTATGAGTAATTCAATTCATCCAGAAAGCCTTATGATGTCCTTTGGGTATAAGCCTGAATTGTCTGAAGGTTCAATAAAGCCGCCCATTTTTCAAACCTCAACTTTTGTTTTTAAAACTGCTGAAGAAGGGAAAGCTTTTTTTGAAATTGCATATGGCATTAGACAAAAAGAAGCCAATGAAGAATTGGGTTTGATCTATAGTAGAATCAACAATCCGAATCTTGAAATCCTAGAAGACAGATTGTGTTTATGGGACAAAGCTGATCAATGCGCTGTATTCGAAAGCGGAATGTCAGCAATAAGCACAGTGTTACTCGAATTTTTGAAACCTGGAGATTTACTGCTGTATAGTATGCCTGTATATGGTGGAACCGATCATTTCATTAATCACTTTTTAAAAGAAATCGGAGTCCATTCGATTGGGTTTTTACCCAGTCATTCCAAAAAAGAAATCATACAATTAGTTGAAGATAGTGGTCACAAAGACAACTTATCTATAATATATTTAGAAACCCCTGCTAACCCCACAAATGACCTAATTGACATTTCTATGTGTAGAGAAATTGCTGATCATTTCAAACAAGAAAAAGAAATATTTGTATCAGTTGACAACACCTACATGGGCCCGCTTTGGTCAAGCCCGCTAGAACATGGAGCAGATCTTGTTATTTATTCGGCCACCAAATATATTGGTGGCCACAGTGATTTAATTGCTGGTGCTGTTCTTGGAAAGAATGAGGTCATGCAAAGAGTAAAAGTATTACGTACATTTTTAGGTAATATGGCCAGTCCACATACGTGCTGGTTATTGTTGCGAAGTCTTGAAACATTGAAAGTGAGAATGGAGCAACAAGCAAAAAGTGCCATGAAAATTGCTCTTTTCCTAAAAGACCATCCACTTGTAAAAGAATTATTTTATTTGGGAGAACTAGATAAAGATTCTAAAGCATATGATATCTTTCACAAACAATATACTTCACCTGGAGCTATGATAGCTTTTGAAATTAATGGTGGAGAAAAAGAGGCTTTTAAATTTTTAAACAATCTAAGTCTCATCAAATTAGCTGTTAGCTTAGGAAGTACAGAAAGTTTAGTACAGCATCCCGCTTCTATGACTCATATTGGCTTTCCTGCTGAGCTTAAAGCAAAAATAGGGATCACTGATGGATTGATTAGATTATCAGTAGGTGTGGAACATGAAAATGATCTTATAAATGATATAAAATCTGCCTTAAGTAAAGTGACAAATACTTAAAGCTTCGTATTCTTAGTCGAGACTTCATTGTTTAATCAAATTATTGATTTGTTATTTAATTCGAAATAACATTAGATTGATGAATTTGTATTGTTCGAACCTAAGTAGTTTGCAAGAGTCGCATAATAATACCTATATTTAGGAACTTTACAATTCAAAATGGACTCGAAATCCCAAACAAAAAATTTCTTTTCTGAATGGTTAGAAAAGATACAACAAGAAAGTTGGCAACTAGAATTAATAATTTCTGGTTTAGCTATTTATGGGCTTTTTAGTGTAAAAGATTATATAGAAAATTTTGGATTAGATTTTTATGATGGAGCCGGAGACTTTTCTTTTCTTCTGATAGGAGGAATTTTTAGCATTTTAACTTTTGGGGTTTTAATTTTTATCATAAACCTTATTTTCCATGTCATTGTAAGAGGCTTATGGATTGGTGCAATTGGTCTTAGATATGTTTCTGGAGAAATTGAATATTATAAATTAAACTATAGTCAACGCTTTCAAAATTTTTATGAAAATAAGGTAGGAGATTTCGATTTATACATTGAGAAGCTTGAAAAACTAGCAAGTTCGCTTTTCTCATTTACCTTTTTATTATTTTTCATTTTATTATCCTTTTTACTTTTCATATTTCAAGTTTCTGCTTTTGGTCAGATAGCTGATAGGCTTGGAGATCCTAAAATATTGTCCATATTAACTTTCATCCATGTATTGTTTGGTTTTATAGTTGCTATTGACTTTATTTTCATGGGATTTCTAAAAAGGATAAAATGGAAATGGTTTGCCATACCTTACTTCTTTATTTTTAGATATATAAGCTTTTTAACTTTATCATTTATTTGGAGGCCAATATATCTGAACTTTTTAGATGAAAAATACACTAGACGATTATTCTTCTTAACCATTCCGTATTGTATTGGTATTATTTGTTTTTCCTCATTGGAAAGCATAAATGTTGGATTTTATCCAGAAACAAGAATTATTACTGAAAGCAATGAATTTCAAATAAAAAACAGTTATAACTGGCAATTTTATGATGAAGAACTAGAAAATTATGGAAAAATGATAAAGATTCCATATTTCACGATTCCTTCAAAACGAGTTACAAGTTCTATGTTTGAAGTATTTATTAGAATGTATTCTTATGATGATGAAATTATTGCGGAAGCAGATTCTACATTAATACCCTTTAGAAATAAAGGAATTACTTTATCGGGTACAACTTTGAATCAAAGCAGATCAGAGAATGATATTGGGATAATAATGTCAATTCTGAAAGAGCATATGACAATTGAAATCAATAATAACGAAGTTGACAA
>CAYOIL010000264.1:0-5859 GCA_964403985.1 uncultured Saprospiraceae bacterium | reverse complement strand
AGTTTTTGCTAATGCATGTGGACCTTGTATAGGCCAATGGGATAGAGCTGGAGCAGATAAAAAAGAAAAGAACTCAATTATACATTCATTTAACAGAAACTTTTCGAAAAGAGCTGATGGAAACCCAAATACTCATGCTTTTGTAGCTTCACCAGAATTGGTAACAGCAATTGCATTAAGCGGAAAATTAGGTTTTAATCCATTGACAGATACAATAACAAATAAAGCTGGAGAAGAAATAAAGCTTAATCCTCCTACAGGATATGAATTACCACCCAAAGGATTTAATGTAGAAGATGCTGGGTATTTAGCACCTTCACCAAATGGAGGGGATACAATAGTCAAAGTTAGCCCTACAAGTAATAGGTTGCAATTATTAACACCATTTGTTCCTATGAAACATGATGATGTTCAAGATATGAGACTTTTGATAAAAGCAAAAGGAAAATGTACAACTGATCATATTTCAATGGCTGGTCCTTGGTTAAAGTATAGAGGGCACTTAGAAAATATTTCTAATAATTGTTTAATAGGTGCAATTAATGCATACAATGATCAAGCGAATAATGTATTGAATCACGAAACGGGAGAATATATGGTTGTTCCAGAATCAGCTTTAGCATATCAAAAAGCTGGAATAGGAACGATTGTTTTCGGTGAGGACAATTATGGTGAAGGTTCATCAAGAGAGCATGCGGCAATGGAGCCAAGATTCTTAGGCGTAAAAGCAGTTGTCGTAAAGTCATTTGCTAGAATTCATGAGACGAATTTGAAAAAGCAAGGAATGTTAGGTTTAACTTTTGTTAATCCTGCAGACTATGATAAAATTCGACAAGATGATAAAGTTTCTATTATTGATTTTAATGAATTTAGTCCTGGTGTACCATTAACAATAAGATTAGATCATGCAGATGGAACTTCAGAAGAGTTCAAAGTTGCACATACATATAATGCTGCCCAGATTGACTGGGTAAGAGCGGGAAGTGCATTGAATAAAATACGAGAAGAGTTGAGTTAATATAATTAACTCAAAGAAGAATAGGAAAGGGATCTTACTGAAAAGGTTTGATCCCTTTTTTAATGCAGGTAAACTAGTAGTGACGTGTAATTTGTGCAAAAAATAATGCTGTGAGTCATAGTGGTATTATGTTTCAGGATTTAGTAGCACTAACTTTTAAGTCATAAGAAATGTGTTTTTGTATTTTATGACTGAAGTAGATATAAGAATAAATTCTAAGGAGTGAAAAACTTAAAGTGAAATAAAGATTTGTGCAAAAAATAATGCTGTGAGTCAATGTTTAATTGAGTTTGACGATTTAGTAGCACTAACTTTTCATGTCTTATTAAAAACTTAGGCTAATTTTTCTTTTGCATAAAAAAAGGCCTTTTTGCTTAGCAAAAAGACCTCTTTTATTCTTATTAAATTCTAATAAATTAGAAAGTATAACCTACACCCAATGTATAGAAAGATTGTAATTTTAATCCTTTTACATCAATCGCTGCTGGATCCGTAGATAAAGCGATTTGTCCTTTATCAGCAATCTGATTGTCACCTCTTAATCCTACATTTAATGCAACTGTAACACCATTAAATACTTTCATAGAAAAACCATTTAACCATGTGTAGTTAATTAAATCAGAAGTTGAATATTCTACTGTTCTATTTAAAGTATTTGCACTTGTATAGTCAACAGAACCTTCACCATTTGTATATGGTATAAATGCTGAAAGGTTAGAAGACCAAGCAATTCCTTTATAAATTGTTGCTGCATAAGTTGCACCTATTTTAGCACCTGGAGTAGAAATTAATTCACCTGGGAAATTTAATTCATAACCTAGTGGATGAACTATTACTACTAAATTTTTAATACCAGTATAAGTTGCACCGGCACTTACTACTAATTTAGCAGGATCAAATAAAGATGAATTATATTTTTCTGTTTCTGCATCATATTGAATGATAGAACTAGTAAATTTTCCTTCTGCAGAAATTGCAATATCTTTAGTTAATTTGTAACCAAAAAGTGAAGCGAAATCAAGTCCTTCAGCTAATGCTATTACTGGATCCAATCCATCATCTACTCTTGTAGCTGATCTTTGAACTGTTACATTAAGTAAGTTATTCCAAAAATATTTTGGTTGTACATTGTTTGCAAATGCGTTAATTCCTAATCCAATAGTGTTAGAAGATGCATTTGGCGCAGTTAATGCATACCAGTCATTGTTACCGTTTAGTCCAAAACCAACAGTTCCTACTAATCCTTTTCTCCAACCAGGAAGAGCATCGATTTTTGCTTGAATAGCGGCAGCCTCTCCTGCAAACTTATTTGCCTCAGCAGTTAGTTCAGCTTTTTTAGCCATTAATTGCTCTTTTGTTGCCATGTCATCTTGTGCATTTACAGAAAAAGCACATAGTACCATGATAAAAAGAACAGAAAAAATTTGTTTAAAATAAATCATTAGACTTAGTTTTTGTAATTAAATGTTTTAATATATATATTAACCATATGTTAATATTGCAAAGTTACACTTTTATTGACTTTTCAAATTTCAAAAGTCACATGAAATCGAAAAGAAATATTAATTTATTTTCAGAATGATTGATTGGGGGTGGGAGTAAAGTAATTGTATTTTAGAAAACAGGATTTAAATTTATAAATCGTTTTATTTGTTGCAATTTTACTTTACAATCAACTTCCAGTTTCAGATATGATAAAATTACTTTACAACCTACTAACACTAATTTTTCTTTTTTCGTTTCAACTTCAAGCGCAAACTGATGAATCCGATGTACTTTTTGTAAAAGATATTTACAATTCTACATTAACTGAGTCAACTTGTTATGATTGGCTTCGGTATTTAACTAAAGAAATTGGGGGCAGAATTGCTGGTTCACCTGAGTCAATGGCAGCCGTTTTTTATACTAAGCAAGTAATGGACACATTGGGTTTAACGAACACAAAATTACAAGAATGTGAAGTTCCACATTGGAATAGAGGAATAAATGAAGAGGTACGAATTGTTAATTCTTCAGCATATGGAACTCAAGAATTAGATGCTTTAGCTCTTGGGAATACAATAGGAACAGGCCTTCAAGGTTTAGCGGCGAAAGTTGTTGAAGTGAATTCTCTTGATGAAGTTAAAGAATTAGGGGCTTCTATTAAAGGAAAGATTGTTTTTTTCAATAGACCAATGGACCCTACTGCAATACGAACTTTTGAGGCATATGGTGGCGCTGTGGATCAACGTGTTTTTGGTGCTTCTTTAGCAGCAGAATATGGAGCTGTAGCAGTTTTGGTAAGGTCATTAACAACTAGAAATGATGATTTTCCTCATACTGGTGTTTGTGTTTATAAAGAAGGAATAAATAAAATACCGGCGTTAGCGATAAGTACTAATTCTGCTAATTTGATAAGTAGATTATTAAAGAAAGAAGAGCTCGAAATTTTTATTAGAAATACTTCTCACATGCTTGATAAGAAGATGAGCTATAATGTTATAGGTGAAATTAAAGGCTCTGAATTTCCTGATGAAATTATATTGATCGGCGGTCATCTTGATTCATGGGATATAGGTGAAGGTGCTCATGATGATGGCGCAGGATGTGTGCAGGCATTGCAAGTGTTACAGACATTAAAACGATTAAATTATAAGCCAAAAAGAACAATTCGTTGCGTAATGTTTATGAATGAAGAAAATGGTTTAGGAGGAGGATTGGCTTATGCCCAAAAGAGTAACGAAAGTAAAGAGTTTCATTTAGCAGCAATAGAATCCGATGCAGGAGGATTTTCTCCGCGAGGTTTTAGTTGTGATGCTGATCCAAATGTTTTTAATGATTTATATAAGGCTTTCTATGGATTTTCACCTATTTTGGAAACATATGGAGTATATCTTATGAAAGGGGGAAGTGGAGCTGATATATCGCCACTGAAAAGTCAAAAAGGACTATTAATAGGACTTAGACCTGATTCTCAACGTTATTTTGACTATCATCATACAAGAATTGATACCTTTGAGGCAGTAAACCAAAGAGAACTTGAGCTAGGAGCTGCTGCAATGACTAGTATAGTATACTTAATTGATAAATATGGCTTAAAGTAATTGTTACAAAAAATCTGAAAATCACTAAAATCAATCTTATGAAAGAAGTTGCCATAGAAGATAAATTGTTCGAGTTATTTATTAGTGAGGAAGACATCCAATCTAGGATGCGAATTCTGTCTTATGAGATAAACGAACATTATGAAAACACCTATGAAGAACCGGTTCATGTTATTGTAATGATGAATGGAGCCTTCTTTTTTGCAGCTGATCTTATAAGAAATCTGGATTTTCCTTTGCATATGTATTTTGTTAAGTCTAGTTCATATGTTGGAATGGATTCTGCTGGTGAGGTAAATTTTCAATTACCTGAAGATATGATACTAAAAGATAAAAGTGTACTAATTGTTGAAGATATAGTTGATACTGGAAACACCTTTCAGCATTTTCTAAAAAACATTATTCAAGACAAACCAAGAGATTTAAAAATTTGTAGTTTACTTGTCAAAAATAAAAATCCAGAGATTGTAGCGAAAGTTGATTTTGCAGGATTTCATATTGAAGATCCATTTGTAATAGGATATGGAATGGATTTAAATGGAAAAGGAAGAGATTTTAAAGATATTTACGTTTTAAAACAAAATAAATAAAGTGAATTTATTAACAGATAATGATATAAAAATTGTTCTAGAAACAATTCGAGAAGCAGGGAAAGCAGTAATGGATGAATACGAACATCAAAACCCCGATATTGACTATAAAGGAGATGAAAGCCCTATCACAAAAGCTGATATAAGAAGTAATGAATGTATAAATGAAGGCTTAAATAAGCTTTCAACTTTATATCCTATTCTTAGCGAAGAAAACAAAATCCTTAGCTATGAAGAACGAAAAGAGATGCCTGTCATGTGGTGTGTAGATCCTCTTGATGGAACTAAAGAATTTATCGGTAAGAATGGTGAATTTTGTTGTTGTATTGCCTTGATTGAAAACCATAGAGCTGTCGCAGGTTTTATTTACGAACCGGTTAAAGATCGATTATATTATGCTGTAAAAGGCAGTGGATCGTGGGTTGAAGAAGGCGATAATAAAAAAGCATTAAAAGTAAAAGACATTTCACCTACAGATGAAAATTTAGTTTTTGGTGTATCAAGATCACATAGAAGCGATGACCAACAAGCATACATCAATCAATTTAAAAACCCACAATATTTGTCTAAAGGAAGCATTTTAAAAATGATTTCTATAACGACAGGTGAAATAGACATCTACCCTAGATTCGACGAAAAAACGAAAGAATGGGATATTGCAGCTGGTCAAATTATTTTGGAAGAAGCTGGAGGTGAAGTTATTCATAAAAACACAGGTGATCCTATTACCTATAATAAGGAATCTTTACAAAGCCCACCTTTTATAGCTCGAGCGAAAATGGTATGATATCCGCCGTTGTAATAGCAAAAAATGAGGCATCTAAAATTGCAGATTGTATTGATGCACTTACAAAAGTATCGAATGATGTAATTGTTTTAGATTCAGGTAGTATTGATGATACAATTGAAATTGCTAACGAGCACGGAGCAACAGTTCATTCGATTGATTGGAAAGGGTATGGTCCTACCAAAAACCTAGCAATAGACTTTATTAAGCACAAATGGATATTATCTATCGATGCTGACGAAGTCCTTTCTGATGAGTTGATAGATGAAATAAAATCTTTGGGGTTAAACCCCAAAAATATTTATGCGATTAATATCTTAACAAAATATTGTGGAAAATGGATATACCATAGTGGCTGGTATCCAAGTTATAAGAAGAGAT
>CAYOIL010000263.1:3268-5872 GCA_964403985.1 uncultured Saprospiraceae bacterium | reverse complement strand
GATCTTCAATAAATTGCAAATTTAATTTAGTACTGTCGATCATTCCTAGCCCACCAGGTCCGAAATGAATTTCTATAACGAATTCAGCATTCGGTTCGACTTTATATCCCCAATTTTCTGGATATCTAGTTATATTTCCTCCTGGTGCCCATGCATTAATATAGGTGTCATTATTAGGAGATCCAGTGGAGGAATTGAACCCCGGTAAAGGATCTTGTAAATCAAATTGTAAGGATTGACCTGATTCGTCAAGAAATAAATCTACATGGTGTACCACTTGTTCTAAACCAGGTATAACCTCTATTTTGTCAATAAAAACAGCTTCGTCAAAAGGGTTTTCAACAACGAACCATCGATATTCATCTACGTTATTTTGTAAAGCGTAAGGTTCTATTTCTATGGTGTAATCAATTTTATCTAGAAGTGAACCTTGCTCTGGAAAGGTAGGTGGATCTGGAGCTTCGTCCATATCACCTAATGACATTCCTTCAAATATCCATTGATGAATTAAATCGATTTCTTCTTGCTCTAAATATGTCTCGTCTGCAAAATGACGATAGTTCGGATCTGCAGGCCAAGGAGGCATAGAACGTTCATCAATAGCATGATGAATGGCATCAGAATGAAGAACGGCATCTTCGTAAGTCATTAATTCAAAAGGGGCAATTCCACCATTATGATGACATGACGAACAATTATCAAAAATGATAGGAGCAACATCTTGAGCCCAAAATACGTTTTGAGAATGAACACAAAATGGAACTAATAAAATAAGTGCAATTTGGCTTAATCCTTTCATTATTGAACCTGATTTTAATTATAGATTTTCATTCCATTCTAATTAAACTTAATCATTTTTCTTGAAATATCCTTCATTTGAAATTACGTCCTCACTTTCAAAAATACTAGCACTTTTAAACCAAACTTCAGCATAATTTCCATCTGCATATTGCTTTTGGACATCACCATCATGGGTTTCAGCCCCAGAGCACCAATTTCTATTTACTTCTGGTGATTTACCATTTGTTTGGTTATATGAGCCTAATTTAAAGAATAAACCTTCCTCAGCATATGCATTTTCTCTTTCCACACCATCTTGCCCAATAGGGTAGAATAAATTTTGTGTTTGAAGTGGAGTCGATTCTTTAGTTGAATAGTCTGATTTTACAAGATTCTTGGAGAATAATTTTGTTTCATGTCCTGGACTTGAAAATTTCAAATACATCATTCCATTTTCAACTTTAATTTCATAACTAAATTCTTCATTGAGTTTTATTCCATCTGCTGGTTCTTCAGGATAAGTATTTTCAGTAGAACCAACAACAGAAAAATCATGACCCCAGACAGCATTAGAAAAGTCCCACCTTCCGGAATTATCATCTCCTACAGTATTTATTTCATAATGCCAAAAGACAGATCCTTTTGTATGTCCCGGGAATTTTTTATAAAATATTTTAAGTGGTTCGTTTTCATGTCCGTCCGCACTATGGATTTGTCCTACAACGACAGAATAAGAAGCTGCAACTCGAGCATCACCTGTAGCAGAGACATTTTTGACTTTTAATGTTGCATCTAATTTTGCTGTTGTATTAGGATACCATTTTTTAGCTTGTGCAAGTTCAGTTCTGGTATTGTTTGAAGTTCCGTGTGTACTTCCCGCATTAGGAGCTTTGAAAACTACCCAGTCTGTGTCCTTTTCTTTAACTGAATAGAAAAAATCTTGCTGTTCATAATCAATTGCAAATCCAGCATTTGAACCATCACCCAATACTAATTTCCATTTATCAAAAAAATCAATCACATCACTTGGGTAAGTAGTCGATTCTTTTTGAGAATTTGCCTCTGTTGAATTCTTGCAATTATACAATACAACAGGAAGACAAATTAATAAAACTAAAGAGAGAAACGAATTATATTTAATTCTTGTCATTATTAAAATTTGACTAAAAATACGAATTTATATGAATGATTGAGATAGACAAATCAATCTAAGTAGAATATTAAGTTTAAAAGGTTTTGGGCTCGAGCCCAAAAAGAAAAAATGAATAAATTGATCTTGTGAATATTGAAAATTAATTTACTCTGATTTTCTATGAAATATTTTAATAAAAATGGATCTCTTCTTAAATTCTTTCAAAAGAACATATTCCGTTTTTAGTGTTTCATATTCATTGTCACTTATATTGAAAATATTAGAATAGATTACGAATTCAGCTTCCGGTATGTAATTGTTAAAATTCCTTGTATCGCCGCTTAAATCGATTTCATTTAAAGTGGCGGTATTGGGAAAAAAGGAATATACTTTTTCAAAATCAATCTCTTGATTCTCAATATAACTAAGAGTCTTCTTCCTTAATTCATAATAGGGAAGATGAGCTAAAGTAGAATCCCATCCTTGCGAAACTTTGTCAGGATATACCCATAAATTCCCTGTCAAAATAAAAATAAACCAAATTGATAATAAGATTTTTCTAAGGTTTATATGTACGAATGAAGAGAATAAGATGTGTGCAGTTAAAATGGAGAAAGTAATGTAAATAGGTAATAAATATCGATGTCCCAATAGATTTTTAGACCATATCATATTTAATGGAAGTATAATCA
>CAYOIL010000263.1:2060-3258 GCA_964403985.1 uncultured Saprospiraceae bacterium | reverse complement strand
TTTGTGTTCTTATTTGAAAATATTGCTTTTTTATATTTTATAAATAAAAATAGAAAAACAAGCCAAATTCCTATTCTACCAAAATCCAACAATCGCCATCCAAGGATCCCTAAGTTATAGATAAAGCCCTTAAAATCTACACTTTCAAAACTTTCTGCCCAAGGAGAGTCGTCGTGAAAGCCAATCCATCCTTTTACATAGAAATGGTATAAGTTAAAAGCGATAAATAAGAGTAAAGAAGGAAGGTAAATGAGACTTCTTTTCAACAGTAATGTAAAATTATTTTTAAGTGTATCTTTTACATTTACTTTATTAATTATGTCAATTATTAACAAACAAAAAGCCACCATCATGCCTCTCATACTGATAAGGAAAAGGCAAAAGATACTTAATACTATTAATTGTTTATTGTCTCGAATAATGCTGTTCCAGGCGAATAAAAAGAAAAAAACAAGTGGTATATCAGGTGATATTAATGTTGATTGACTTAGTAAGGTGGGGTCTAACAAAGTGAGTAAAACAACTATTCCTACTTGTTCTTTGCTAAAGTAAAAAGAAATTAATATGCTTAATTGCCGGACTATCCCTATTAAAAACGGAAGCATCGCTAAATGGCTAACAATTAAATTATTACCAAAAATCTTCCATATAAAAGCTAGGTAAAGCCCGAAAAAAGGAATATGGCCACTGTCTAGATGATCAGGTAATAATAAAGTAGAAAAATTAGTGTCGGAGTAAAAGTTCGCATGTTTAGAACCCAATTGTATGGTGTCCCAAAAAAAACTATTTTGAACTGTAGTAATGAACAAAACACCTATAATTATATAACTCAAAAAGAGGAAATAATTAGAATATAATGTTTTGTTCATACAGTAAAATCAGAAGAAATAGATTGTTAACATTTACTTTTGAAAGCTAAGCTTTATGAGTAAAGAATTGCTAGTCAAATTTAATTAAAATGTTCATGCGAACTATACAACAGCTAATTAATTTGTAAAATATTGAATATAAAAGTTGACAGAAATATGTATTTAATTTCTTCTACCACCTCTGGGTCTAGGCTTAATATTAGCCATCTCTTCTTTAGTTAAAAACCCATCCTTATTTGTATCTAAATTATCAAAGTCTTGAGCTAAAGGACCTTTTACTTCATCTTTTGAAAGTTTACTATCCTTGTTAGCATCCATTATAGACAACA
>CAYOIL010000263.1:0-2050 GCA_964403985.1 uncultured Saprospiraceae bacterium | reverse complement strand
CTTCAGCGTTTGGAGGGCCACCTGGTCTTCCTTTTCCTTTTCCACCGTTTTCTGCTTTAATAGGGCATCCTATAGCTTTTGTAGTATTAGGAGAAGGTACTTCTTCGCGCTCCAATGCCATGATTGCATTTTCTACAAATCTTTCTTCAACAGCATTTGCATCTTTTGCATTATCATCTATAGCACCTGAATATTGAAGTATAAAGTTTTTGTCAACCAAGAAAACATGTGGTGTTTTATTTGCTCCAAATTTTTTATAAATCCCTTTGTCATCTTTTAGATATAAGAAAGAGACATTTCGTGATGTAGCGTTTTCAACCATTTCCTCAAAACCATCTCCAGCCTCAACTTTTTCAGAATTCGAATTAATTGTGACAACTGGATATCCTTTTCTAGCCATTTTATTATTAAGCTCTACAATTCGATCTTCATAACCAACAGCAAAAGGACAAACATTACTTGTGAAAATGATAATATAGCCATTTACATCTTTTAAAGAAGCTAGAGATTTTATGTTTCCATCAACATTTTTTAACTGAAAATCTTCTATTTTATCACCTATTTTATATGCTTTGGATTGATTAGCATCATTTCTCATTGGCCTTTCAGCTTGTTGAGCAGTCAACGATAGATGAAAAGCGATTAGCAAAATTAACACACTGAGATATTTAATAATTAATATTTTTATTTTCTAAATGAATTGTACTTTATCTACTACTTGATACTTGTTAGATCGTTTTTTTAAATAAATCCTCCTTTAACGAAAATGATTTAACATTTGTATAACTTTTAATCCTGGATTATTATAATGAGGCACTATTATGAGAAACGAAATTATAATAAAATCATGAGATTTGGAAGGTTTACTAAGCAAAGTAACTACAATAAATTTAATAAGAAATGTCAACCTAAAATCTCCATAAAACATTGTTTTTGAACTAGTTTCGGCACAAAAAGATTGTTTAATGATAATTAGTTTTTAGTATTAAATTTTGGGCTTAAGCCCAAAAAAGAAAGAAGATTTAATTAACTAGATATTGCAAAAACCTGAGTCAGAAACTACCTTGTTGAATCATTTTGTTGATTTACAGGTGATAAGAAGTGTAAAATTACTAAAGTATAATATGACTCACATCTGAAAAAGTTAGCAACAACATAGATTAAAAGAAAAATATTTTTTCCAGGCAACCCTTTAAAAAATTAAAGATATACATGTTATGTAAATAGTAAAAAATGATTTGTACACCTATTTGAAAAGTTGAATAGATACAAATTAAGAGTCAAAAGTCAAGGGTTTTATCTGATGTAGAGAGCAGATAAAACCCTTTTTAATGTTCATTCAATACGCTATAGTATTTGCAGTCATTCCTTAAAGTTCACTAATGAATTTTTCAAAAACTTGTTTATGCTTATTAAGATCCATGTTTGAAGATAGAGAAACTCTTGCAATATAGTCTTTGTCTCCTTCTTTTGTAGTCCCTTGTGTAGAGGTAGCTGGAATCGTCCAATAACAACCTTTCAATTGCCCATAACTCACACAATATTTACTTTCGTTTGGGATTTCGGAAATCATCATTTTAATTAGCTTATGGTTCATGGCTCTTTTATATATTTCCTTTTCTTCTACTGTATCTCCTTTTGTCGGTAAGTCCAATGAAAAAACAGAAGGTGTAAATCCCTTTTCTGCTAGAGAATTAGAGACAAAATTGATTTTTGCTGAAGGAAGTTTTTCTTCAATAAAAGTCACAAATTCACGTGTGTTTTTATAGGCATCTTGAATACGTTGATTCATAGATGGCAATTGTTGTGCTAATATTTCATATTGAAGAGAAGTTGCTTCATTGTCACATAATTCAAGATGTAAAGCAACTTTTTTCATTAAGTTTTGGCTTTTATTATTTCCTATTGCAAAACCTGCAGTACACTTTCCACCACTAGGAAACTTCGAACCACTTATATAAGCGATTGTTCTGACAGATGATAACATCTCTTTTTCTTCAAGAAAATGGACATTTGGGCAAAAAGTTTGATCTAAAATAAAGACTGGATC
>CAYOIL010000262.1:0-5885 GCA_964403985.1 uncultured Saprospiraceae bacterium | reverse complement strand
TTCAGACTCTACAATAGACGCACCGGAACACACCACAGCTCTCCAGCGTTGGACTGTACCAGACGAACCCAAAGACTCTTTTGCACCATTTTAAAAAAGGTAAATTTTTCTAAGACCACAAAGCTCTTTTTCAATTTAATATGCATCTATAAAAATTCAAAATCTCAAATGAGCTATACTAAATGGATTAAGAGTCAATTCTTAAATCAAAATATTTAACTCCCACCCTTTTGAACTAATAATCCATATCAAAGAGCTCAGTCTCCTTTTCATAGTTTTTCATGCTATCTAATTTTGTTCTCGTAACAAATTAAAAATTCATAACATGAAAATCACAAGAGAAGACGAAGAAAAAAGCTTTGACGAAATCAAGGCCGTAACAAAAGCACTAGCACCATATATTAAAAGTGCAGAAACAGGCGACGGTGCTTTAAGCGAATCCGCATTTTTTGACTATGCACGTATTGTTGGCACCATTGGCGGCAAGTATTACAATATGAATACCAAAGAATTTGGTAATGTCGTAAAAGATGGCGGACCATCAGAAAAGATTCAAAGTAACATTGCATGGATCGACATTTCAGGACCAGCCGCTGCTGCCAAACTTGAATTTATCGATTGGAATGGCTTACGCTTTACGGACTATTTTATTCTATTCAAAAAAGACGGAGAATGGAAATTAAGCGGAAAAGTATATGACTCACATGCAAACAACTAATTCTTAAAAACTAAACACAAACGAAATATAAACGCCAATTCAGGCACAACAAAAAAACAAAATAAAATTATGACTACAATTAACGTACCAACAAGAGAAGAAGTAAATAGCACAAATCAAGAAATTTTTGACCAACTAAAAGATGCCGTCGGATTCACTCCAAATCTTTTAGCAACACTTGGACACTCAGACAATGGCTTGAACAATTTTTTAAGTTTTTCTAATGCGCCATCTTCCCTAAAGGCAAAAGAAAAAGAAGCAGTGAATCTTGCGGTAAGCCAAGTAAACAATTGCTCCTATTGCTTAGCAGCCCACTCCGCAACCAGTAAAATGAACGGATTTACAGACGATCAAATCTTAGAATTGCGTTCTGGGAAAGCTTCCTTTGATAATAAATTAGATGCGCTGGCGAGATTAGCAAAAAACATGACTGAAAACCGAGGCGAAACAGATGATGCCACTAAGGAAAACTTTTTTGCAGCAGGCTGGACCAAAGAGAATTTAATGGATGCCATTTTATTAGTAGGTGAGCGAACCACTACCAACTACCTACATAGAACGACTAAAGTTCCTGTTGATTTCCCAGAAGCTCTAGAGCTCGCTGAAGCTACTGCATAATGAATCGTAGTAAATAGTAAGCATACATTTAAAGTCCGTTGATAGCAACGGACTTTTTTTTATGACCTAATCGGGATTTGAACTAATAATCCATATCAAAGAGCCATGCATCTATCTCGAACGAATAGGCCATCAATAATTTTGTATTTAATAAATAATTAAACAAAAAAGAATCATGACAAAATTAACAGCGGGAAATGCAATCATCCCATTCAGCACCAAAGACATAAACGATAATGTAATAAATACCGCCGATTATAAAGGGCAAAAAACGCATCTCGTTTTCTTCAGAAAAGCATCTTGCCCTTTTTGCAATATGCAATTAAGAGCATTGATCAATCAACATGACGAATTCGTAAAAAATGGCATTCAGATTATTGCATTATTTGGTTCTTCAAAATCTGAGATTTTGAAACACGCAGGAAAACAACAAGCTCCTTTTCCTATTATTGCGGATGGCGACTATAAAATTTACAAGCAATATGGAATTGACATTTCTTTTAAAGGAATGCTCGGCACTATGTTTAATCCTAAGAAAGTACTCCAAGCTATGACCGGCGGTTTTTTTAGTCTAAAATCTACATTTCAAGACCCGGTATTGCCCGCTAACTTTTTACTCAATGAAGATCAACAAATTGTAAAAGCACACTACGGCAAAACGTACGACGATCACATTCCTGCAACAGAAGTGTTGGAAATACTTTCTGCGCAATCCATTGAATTAGAAGCAGCATAGAAATAAATAAGTGTAAATTCGTAAAATAATAAACATCATGAAAAAAATAATTCTTCTACTCAGCGCGACGCTCTTACTAACTAATATAAATGCAACAGCGCAGGACACGGAAGTGCAAGGCATTGAAGCAACCTTAAATAATTATTTAACTGGCTTCCTTACCGGCAATGCCCAATTGATAAAAAAAGCATTTACTGCTGATGCTACCATGAAAATGGTGGAAAAAGAAACCTACGGATCTTATAATGCGATTGAGGCCCTGACCGATGGAATAAAACCCTTACCTAAAACTACCAAAACACGCATCGTATCCATAAACAATTCAGGCAATGCGGGCAGTGCACAATTAGAAATTCAGCTAGCCGATCTTACGTACATAGATTTTATGCAATTGTTGAAAATAAAAGGCGAATGGAAAATTGTAAGCAAGATTTACTACACCAGAAACCATTAATTAAAGTGTAACGAATAGCACCATGATTTTAGAGCGCAAAACATTTGATTATGACGAAAAGGTTCTTATCGAAAAAATAAAAATTCAGCCCCCTTTTCGTCATGAGAACTTCTTTGAAAACAGTGGTTGTTTTGTATACTTTAAAGGAAATGCCCCGCGC
Source organism: uncultured Saprospiraceae bacterium (assembly GCA_964403985.1). Classification (GTDB taxonomy): domain Bacteria; phylum Bacteroidota; class Bacteroidia; order Chitinophagales; family Saprospiraceae; genus JAHDFB01. The sequence continues at coordinate 3,199 of CAYOIL010000262.1, read as the reverse complement.
TTATTTTCCGCAGAGGCCAATGTGCAGATAGAAACTAAAGAAGCCGTTCTTTTTAAATGTGGAACGCACTTCCTGAATTTATTGAGCAAAACAGAAGATGATGAAGTGGAGGCTATTGCTTTTCACCTCTATCCTGATTTATTAAAAAAACTATACATTAGTGAATTGCCTGCTATCATTAAAAGACAGCGTAAAGGAAAACATAGTCAAGTCATAGCACCCAGTGATTTAATTGCAAAATTTATTGACTCCTTAGAGTTTTATTTTCAGAACCCTAGCCTAGTAAATAACGACCTCCTGGAGTTGAAAATAAAAGAACTCATCTTATTACTTGTACAGTCCAATAATGTTGACTCCATAGTGGAACTGATCTCCGACCTTTATTCAGAAAAAACAGTGCATCTGAAAGAAGTCGTTGAATTGCATTTATTCTCTGGCCTAAAACAGACAGAATTGGCAAAACTTTGCAACCTCAGTTTATCCTCGTTTAAACGAAGCTTTAAGAAAGAATTTAATGACACCCCCACCAATTATTTTAATTCGAAAAGGATAAAAAAATCGCAGGAACTTTTACGCATTTCTGATTTACCAATTAGTGACATTGCCTATCAATTGGGTTTTCAAGATCCATTGTATTTTACCAGAGTATTTAAAAAAAGTATTCAACTATCTCCTAGTGAGTACAGGCAACAAGCTGAATAAATAAACATAGTAATTATTGTGAATAGAAAGCAGTAATAAGATTTTATCAAACTCTATATACAAAATGTACTATACCCAAGATATGCTATAACCTTTTTTATTATAGGCTTAGGCGGGGTTTGTACTTGGGGGTCTGTTTTTAGAGCTTATTCTACATATATTTGTGTTAGCAGTTATTTAAAAATCATTTCGATTATTTTGTTTGTTTCGAATATTTCGTTTAATTTTATTCAAAACAACAATCATGGATACTTTAATTAGAAGAACAACAAAGGAAGATCAAAAGATTGCATTAAGCTCCTTACAGGGTTTTCAAGTTGTTTCCCAAAGGATTAAATCTTTGCGTAATAAAGGAGTTAAAATCAAAATACAGGAAACCGGTGAGTTCATAACTATCCCTAAAAAGGCATTAATATTACTTTCTGCTATAATTCAAAATATGGCTGAAGGAAAAACTATTTCAATTGTTCCTTCAAATTCGGAAGTAAGTACACAACAGGCTGCGGACATGCTGAATGTATCAAGACCTCATTTAGTAAAACTTCTAGAGACCAAAAAAATTCCATTTAAAAAGACTGGTAGTCATAGAAGAATTTTATTAAAAGATATTTTAGAATATAAAGAACAACTCGCTAAACAACGAGAAGCTCAACTAGATTTCTTATCTAATCAAGCTCAAGATTTAAACCTAGGTTACGAATGATACATTCACCAAGATTTACAGTTGTGTTAGATGCTTGCGTTTTATATCCAGCACCAATTAGGGATATCTTACTATCTCTTGCTGCAGAGGAATTGTTTAAAGCAAAATGGTCCGAAATAATTCAAGGTGAATGGTTAAGAAATCTTTTGAAAAATCGTAGTGATTTAAAGAAAGTACAACTGAACCAAACTATTAAGGCCATGAATGCTGCTTTCCCTAATGCTAATGTTGAAAACTTTGAAGAATTAAAAGCAAGCATTAAACTCCCAGATAAAAATGATAGACACGTTGTCGCATGTGCAATAAGATGCAATGCCGACTTGATAGTTACATTTAACACTAAAGATTTTCCCGCAAAGGAATTATCGAAGTATGACATAGAAATACAAAATCCAGATGAACTAATTTCAAATCTAATTGATATTAACCCTGAACTCGCTTGTAAGGCTTTTAATAAAATGGTTAAAAGGCTAAAAAATCCAAAAAAGACAAAAGAAGAAGTTCTAACCACTCTAGAAAAATGTGGTCTAAAAATGAGTCTTAAAAAATTGAGAAACAACTGCTAATATCAGCTCATAAGGAATACGGGCAACCCAACAAACAGAAAAATTTGCTCCGAAAACCGCCAAAGCAAAGCTTTGACTTTAGGAAAAGATAAAGTAAAATCTTAGCTTTGGCTAACAACATAAAAGCCGAGAGCACGCTCCAAAAACCCGCACTACTCATGCTTACCAGTTAGGCACAAGCTAAAAAACTGCACCGATTAAAATGATAAGAAATACAACCTATTTATTACTAATTATTGGACTATTGAACTCTTGTGCGAATCAAGAAAAAGAGAATCTTGTTTCAGAGAAAATTGAAAACCCAACGAACAAAGTGATTTTAAGTTCAGAAATTGTATTTGAAAAACTGAATCCTGCAAGAGGAGACCAAAGTCCGCAAGCAGGGACAATTTGGGGAGACAGAAACGAAACAGAAGCAACAGGATTTTTAGCAAAATTTGTTGACGGATTTTCTTCACCTCCTCACATTCATAATGTCACCTATAGAGCCGTAGTTATTAAAGGTATGGTTCATAATGACGATCCCAAAGCCGAAAATATGTGGATGCCTGCTGGTTCTTTTTGGACACAGCCTGTGGGAGCATCTCATATTACTTCTGCTCAAGGAGCGGAAAATATAGCTTTAGTAGAAATAGACAAAGGCCCTTATCTTGTAAAGCCTATAGATGAAGCATTTGATAAGGGAGAAAGACCAATTAATATAGATGCTTCAAATGTAGTTTGGTTAAATAATGAAAAGACCCATTGGATTGATTTAAAAAGTACAGCTCAAATAAGTTTTCTGTTAGAAAAAGACGGAATGAAAAGTCTTTTTGTAAAACTTCCACAAGCATATAACGGAGCAATAGAAACTGATGGAACTGTTTTGCATTCTGTTGTAATACAAGGAGCGCTAAAATATAAAATGCCTCAAAACAAAGAAACAAAGGTTTTAGAAACTGGAAGTTATTTCGGTTCAACGGATAAAGCTATGCATACAGTTTCGAATAGTTCGGAGGAAGAAATCATTCTGTATATCAGAACAAACGGCGCAATAAAAGTAAAATAAAGAGGTTCTTAGGTTGCAAGAAGAAATAAAAAATCCAAGAATCAAATGCTATCAATGCATGAGGCCCTCTAGCTCCTGTATTTGCAAATACACGAATCCTATCCAGACGAAGACTCGTTTTATTATTCTTATGCATCCCAAGGAATACAGAAAACAAAAAAACGGAACGGGGCATATGAC
>CAYOIL010000261.1:738-5888 GCA_964403985.1 uncultured Saprospiraceae bacterium | reverse complement strand
CCTTTGCACGATGAGAGATGTGGAATTTCTTCAACAATTTTAAATACTTCATCGGTATCTACATAGGAGGATTCTATCATTGATTGATCTATAATTTCACCATTCTCATAAGTTCCAGAACGGATAACATTTTGAAGAGAATCGAATTCTTGAAAAGCACCATTTTCAAGGCCTTCAATGTAATTAACTTCTCTTGATCGTATGCCATCTTTATAAGTAGTCCATACATCCGATTTTTCTCCATTTTTATATTCACCTTCTTGACTAATTTTACCAGTCTTTCTATTGTAAATCTTCCATGTACCTTCTCTTTTATTATTCTTATAATTCCCTTGTGATATTAACACACCTAGGTCACTATAATTAGATTCCAGCCCATTTTTTTTCCTAATATCCTTATCAGAATATAAATTATCATTTGTCAAAGTCATAGTTTCAGGAAAAAAGACTCTTTTTCTATAGGAATTATCAGGCAATTTTGTAATTACAAAATGATATCGACTCAAAACAATTTCTTCATTAGAATCAATGTAATTTTGATATTTAGAGTCAATATTTGGAAGTTGAAAAGTGTTATTATTTAATTGACTTGAAAAACAACTTGACAACAGGAAAGGAATAAAAAGTAAAATTATATATCTCATTTTAATAGGTTAATCGAAGGAAAGAACATTATATCAAAAATATGCTTTCCTTCATTAAAGTAATTATATAGTATTTTGTTTTTGTTTTTTTTGGCTTTAAGCCCAAAGGAATTAGTAAAATAATCACTCCCTTAGTCAGAAGATAACTTAAATTTTAGAGGTAAGATGTACTTGATATCAACTGGTTTTTTCTTGTAAGTTCCTGGTTTCCATTCAGGCATATTTTTAATTAATGTCATTACAGATGTTGAAAATTCTTCCCCACATGTTTCAAGTATTTCAATATCCGAAATAGATCCATCACTCTTAATTATAAACTGCGAAAGTACATTGCATTCTATTTCTCTTTCTTTTGCTTCTTCAGGATAATCTAAATTTTCTACTATGTAGTCTATCAAAAACTCATGTGAACAAGCATCTCGTTCAGAAACAGATATAATATAGTCACAATAAATCAAATAAGGTTGAACATTCATTTTTCCATTAAAACCGATTTTATTAACATCTATAGGAGAAGAATCTTTAAAAGTAGAACATCCTTGAAGTAATATAACAAGTAATATAAGGTGCAGGTATTTCATGAAAAATTATTTTTTAAAAAGTTCATTCATATCTTTGAAGGCTTTAAACTCAAGTGCATTGCCACTAGGATCATAAAAAAACATGGTAGCTTGCTCCCCTACCTCACCTTTAAATCTTATGTAAGGTTCAATTGCAAAATCTATATGATTGGCTTTTAATCTATTACTTAACTCTTCCCAATCGTTCCATTCGAGCACTATTCCAAAATGTGGGACAGGAACATGATGTCCATCAACTTCATTGTGTGCTTTTTCAACTTTTGCTAATGAGTCATCAATATGAATAACTAACTGATGACCAAAAAAATTAAAATCTACCCATTTATCTGAACTCCTACCCTCTTCGCAGCCCATAATTTCTCTGTAAAATGTTCTAGTAATCGTTATTTCCTTTACAGGGATTGCTAAATGAAATGGCATTAAGTTATTTTCCATATTGAGAACGTTTATTTTACCTTTATGTAAGGAAGTTTAAAAGTAATATTTATTTCAAATATAATTCTAAGTTTGGGAAGGGTTTAAAAACCTGAATTCGAGATTAACTTATTTATACATTTTGTTGAATTGTACCTTATTAAAAATATAATCTTGAATTTATGATTTAAAAATAGAGTTTTAATAAAAAGGAATCAAAGACATTCACCATTATCTTAGTTGAGATAGCTACATTTGGCCTACTAAATGTTTTTAACTCATCTAAATATTAGTGTTTCCTAAGATTTGTAATTGCACAATTTAAATCTAACTCAGTTTAAATACTTTAATATGCCAATTCAATGGTCAAGAAATAAGGATAGTTTTTATGGTATAGTTCTTGAATCTTATGATAACATTCTAGCTATCCAAGAACAAGTTCATAAAACTCTTGAAATAGCTCAGGATAAGAATGGATGGAACTGTGTGATATTTGATATTTGGATTTACACAGAGTGTAGATTGATATGTACGATTCAAGATAAGTCAAAAGCTAGAAAACAAGATTCGGACTTTAATGTAAGCCTTCAGTTAAATGAAATTTCTTCACTTTTAAGAGAGGCAGCTCCATTGGAATATTCAAAAACATTACAGCATTGCCAGAGGCGAGTAATAAATACAATTAAAACGACCTTTCAAAATGAAAAATTTTTAATGTCATTTGATGAATTCTGGCTTAAAAACCCTTTTGTAGTTCGATTCTATATAGAAGGAGTTTTAGAGAAAACAGAACTCCAATTTGGATAAAAAAAGCCCCGAATAATTACTATTCGAGGCTTAATTTATTATTGAGCAAATTTTACTCTGCTACTTCAACTTCTTCAATAGGATTTTCGACAGGCTTCACTAACATAGATTTTTTGTTAACTAAACCAGTACCTGCAGGGATTAATTTACCTACAATTACATTTTCTTTCAATCCTTCTAAGTAATCAGTTTTAGCATTAATTGCTGCTCCACTTAATACTTTTGTCGTTTCTTGGAAAGATGCAGCTGAAATCCAACTGTAAGTTCCCAATGAAGATCTTGTTATACCTTGTAGCATAGAAGAAGATGTAGCTGGTACAGCATCTCTAAATTCTACAATTTTCATATCATTTCTCTTCAAGTATGAATTCTCTTCTCTAATTTGTCTAACAGAAACTAATTCTCCTGCTTTCAATTTATTAGAATCTCCTATTTCCATGATAAATTTCTTATCATAAATCCAGTCGTTTTGTTTCAAGAACTCATATTTTTCAACGCTTTCTCCTTCTAAGAATATAGTATCTCCAGCATCTTCTATTTTCACTCGTCTCATCATTTGACGAACAATAACTTCAATATGCTTATCATTAATACTTATACCTTGAGAACGATATACTTCTTGAATTTCATTTACAAGATAAGATTGTACTGCAAAAGGTCCTTTTATAGAAAGGATATCAATAGGAGCAATTGCACCATCACTTAGTCTCATTCCGGCTCTTACGAAATCACCATCTTGAACTAAGATATGCTTAGAAAGTCCTACAAGATATTTTCTTTTTTGATTTGTTCTATCATCAGATACAATAACCTCTCTATTTCCTCTTTTGATTTTACCAAAAGAAATAATACCATCAATTTCAGATACTACTGCAGGATTAGAAGGGTTTCTCGCTTCGAATAATTCTGTTACTCTTGGAAGTCCACCAGTGATATCCTGAATCTTACCTAATTTTCTAGGAATCTTCACAATCTTATCACCTGGTTTAACACTGTCATTATCAGCAACAGACAAGTAAGCTCCCACTGGTAAGTTATAACTCTTAAGCTCTTCGCCATCTGGAGAAATAATCTTAATTGTAGGAATTTTCTTTTTATTCTTAGTTTCAATTATTACTACCTCTTCGAAACCAGTTTGATCATCTTTTTCTTTTCTGAAAGTCACACCTTCTTCGATGTCTTGGAATTTAGTTACTCCACCAAATTCAGAAATTATCAATGCGTTAAATGGATCCCATTCACAAATCACCTCTCCTTTACCAATTTTAACACCTTCTTTCACCATTAAATTGGATCCATAAGGAATATAATTACTTTGAAGTATTCTACTTGTTTTAGGATCTACAATTCTAATTTCACCTGATCTTGAAATAACAACTGATTCGTTCTCTGTTTCAACCGTTTTAATATTATCAAATTCTAAAGTACCTTCAAACTTAGAAGTAATATCATTTTCTGCCTTTGTTACTGATGCGATACCACCCACGTGGAATGTACGTAACGTAAGCTGTGTTCCTGGCTCACCAATTGATTGAGCTGCAATAATACCAACTGCATCACCTCTTTCAGCAATTCTTCCAGATGCTAAGTTTTTACCATAACATTTTCTACAAACACCCTTGATAGTTTCACAAGTTAAAACCGAACGAATATTTACAGATTCGATTCCTTCTGCTTCAATAGCATCAGCTAACTCTGTAGTGATATATTCACCAGCTTTTATAATTACAACATCAGATTTCAATTCAGTTACATCATGTAAAGAATATCTTCCTACTATTCTTGAACCTAAAGTTTCAACAATCTTATCATTTTCTTTAAGTGCAAAAGTTTGAATACCTCTTAAAGTATCACAATCTTCTTCAATTATAATAACATCCTGAGATACATCTACTAGTCTTCTTGTAAGATAACCTGCATCGGCAGTTTTAAGTGCTGTATCGGCAAGACCTTTTCTCGCACCGTGAGTAGAGATAAAGTATTCTAATACTGAAAGTCCTTCTAAGAAGTTTGCTAGAATAGGGTTTTCAATAATCGCTCCACCTGTATCACCTGATTTTCTAGGTTTTGCCATAAGGCCTCTTAATCCACACAACTGCTTAATCTGCTGTTGAGAACCACGCGCTCCTGAATGAAGCATCATGTATACTGAATTAAATCCATCTTTATGTTCCGCAAGTTCTTTCATCAAGTTTTGCGTAATTGTATTATCGGCAAGTGTCCATTTATCAATAATCTGGTTATATCTCTCACTATTCGTGATCACACCCATATTATAATTAGACCATACCTCATCAACTTCTTGTTGAGCATTCATTAAAGTCTTTTCTTTAACTGAAGGCGTAATTAAATCACCTAAGTTAAAAGATAAACCTCCTCTGAATGACCAGAAGAATCCCATTTCTTTAATCTTATCAAGGAAAATAGCAACAACTGAGAATCCTGTTTTTATTAAAATTCCATTGATCGCTCTTTTCAAATTCTTCTTTGTTAAAAGTTCATTTACAAAAGGTACAGTTTCTGGACGAGCTTCATTAAAGATTACTCTTCCTACAGTTGTATCAATCATTTCAGCTAAAGGATTTCCTTCTTCATCCACGTGATTGATTCTCACTTTTATTGAAGCATGTAATTCTACTTTTTCTTCAGAAAATGCAATTTGCACTTCTTCAGGAGAATAGAATGTCATACCATGTCCTAATAC
>CAYOIL010000261.1:294-728 GCA_964403985.1 uncultured Saprospiraceae bacterium | reverse complement strand
ATGAGTTCTTTCTTTTGTAAGATAGTATAAACCAAGTACCATATCCTGCGAAGGAAGAGTAATAGGAGAACCATCTTGCGGGTTCAACATGTTATGCGCTGATAACATAAGAACTTGTGCTTCAAGAATCGCAGCTTGTGATAACGGAACGTGAACAGCCATCTGATCACCATCGAAATCGGCGTTGAATGCACCACAAACAAGTGGGTGGAGTTGAATCGCTTTTCCTTCCACTAAAACATGTTGGAAAGCTTGAATTGAAAGTCTGTGAAGTGTAGGAGCCCTGTTCAACATTATAGGGTGTCCCTTCAAAATATTTTCTAGGATTTCCCAAATAACTGGCTCTTTACGATCAACTAATTTCTTAGCTGATTTTACCGTTTTAACAATCCCTCTTTCAATTAATTTTCTTATTACAAAAGGCTTGAATAACT
>CAYOIL010000261.1:0-284 GCA_964403985.1 uncultured Saprospiraceae bacterium | reverse complement strand
ATTTAAGAGTTGGTCCTACAACAATAACAGAACGACCAGAATAATCTACCCTTTTTCCTAATAAGTTCTGACGGAAACGACCTTGTTTTCCTTTAAGTACATCACTTAAAGATTTTAAAGCACGTCCACCTTCTGCTTTTACAGCATTTGATTTTCTAGAGTTATCAAATAAAGAATCAACTGCTTCTTGAAGCATTCTTTTCTCATTTCTAAGAATTACTTCTGGAGCTTTAATTTCTAATAACCTTTTCAAACGGTTATTTCTGATAATTACTCTTCTATAT
>CAYOIL010000260.1:0-5925 GCA_964403985.1 uncultured Saprospiraceae bacterium | reverse complement strand
ACCTAATACGTCAAGTAAATCTTGAGTAACAGGGCTATCACCTGAAGCAGGATCGTAATCATCATACCATAAACCAATTGCTGCTAATACAGCACCACTTACAGCTTGTAATTCAATTCTAGTTACGTCATCTTCCAATCTACGCCCGTTTGGAAAACCATCCATGTTGGGAATAAACTCTATATCTGTATTTGCAAATGTTGGATCAGTAAGACCTAACACTGCAGCATTTATTAATCCTAGTGTACTAAAAGAAGCACTTGTTCTATCAGTTGCAGGAACAGCCATGTTCAAACGAAGCATGTCTCCACCATTTGGTAAAAAGTTATTTACAAATGGTTTTCCAGCTGCAAGCGGGTCACCATTCTTACCTGTTGCTAATTGATAAGGTCTCACATTTGGAACACCTGTATGAAAAGCAGGCCACAAATCAACCGATCTCGGTTTTCCAGCTGCTGGTAAAAGTAATGTACCAAATACTGCATCATCAAGAGCAGTACCTGCTACTGCATCGGATCCTTTTAATGGGAATAAACCATCTGCACCATTTGAAAAGTCAAATGCTCCGAGAGAAGCTGTTTGAATTCTTAAAGGAGCAAATGCTGGTACTGCACCACCAAATTGATCATCATCCATATATAAAGCTAATTCTGGATTGTAAAAATACTCATCCAAAGTTGCTTCAGTTATTTCATCGTAAGGTGTTATACTGTTCCAGTAATCTTTGTCACCTATTGCAATAACAGCTTCATTAGTTAAAGGCATTCCAAGTCTAGAAACTTGAATCCAGTCACCTTCGTAAGAAGGATCCATTTCAGTACTTAAAGTAGTAACTGCTTGTCTTGAAGCCGAAGCCCAAACACCAATTACATAATCACTATCCAAGATAGATGTTGGTTGAGCTGGTGCTCCAGTTTTCAATAAAGTAGAAACTGGAATCTGCAATGCAATAGCACTTACATTATAACATGCTAAATTATCTACAGAATTTCCATTTTGTCTAGGAGCATCTCCTAAATCAAAAATACCTGCTAAATCAACAAAAAATGGATCATCAGTTGGTCCAGCAAAAACAGATTCTCCAGTTGTTGCTGTAGAAATCCCTTGTTGAAATAACTGACCATAAGTTGTATTTAAACCAACTGCACTATTAATAGATCTTGGTCCTATATTATTTGGTGGAACATATCCATCTGTAACAATTGTTTCAAATGTATTTCCGCCATCAATACTTCTTTCTAAAGTATAAGTAACTTTTTGGTTTTGAAGTCCTGCTCTTATATAAAAGAATGTACTAGGATCTTCATTTGTAATGTTAAAAGTAAACCTGTATGTGATTTCATCACCAGCTACAGAAGCATCGTTATCAACATGAATTTCATATCGTACGTTTTCTCCGAAGCTGTAATAATTTGGTCCTCCATGAGGTAATTGTAGTGGAACATAAGTTGCTATCACTGTAATCATGTTTGGATTATCAGGGCTTTTAAAAGCATATAGATCAACGTTATCCGCTAAAGGGTCATTCGAAATTAATGGAGCTTCCCTGTGACTAGATGCAAGTACAGTTGATAAACTAACAAGCATAAATAGCATACACAGTAGAAAGCTATTATGTATATTTTTAAGTTTCATAATTATTTTTTTTAGAACTTTCGTTCGATTTTATTAAATGGATTATTGTCCTAAGTCTGTACCTCTCCAAGGCATAGCTAAATAAGGAAATGAAGATGTAAATGCTGCATCATTTTTTTCTACACCTGTAGTATAAGATAATACATTTACTAAGTCTTCAGTTACTGGACTTCCTCCACCATTTGGATCATAGTCATCGTACCACAAACCAATTGCGGCAAGAACAACTCCACCTACTGCTTGTAATTCAATTCTAGTAACATCATCTTCTAATCTTCTACCATTTGGAAAACCATCCATATTTGGAATGAACTGAATGTCAGTGTTTGCATATGTAGGGTCAGTAAGTCCAAGAACAGCAGCATTTACTAATCCTAGAGAACTGAAACTTGCATCATCTCTTTGAGTTGCAGGAACTGCCATATTCAATCTCAACATATCTCCTCCGTTTGGTAGGAAGTTGTTAATAAAAGGTTTTCCTGTTGCAAGCGGATCACCATTTTTACCTGTTGCTAATTGATATGGTCTCACATTGGGAACACCTGTGTGAAATATTGGCCATAAATCTACAGATCTTGGTTTAGCAGCTGCTGGTAAAAGTAATGTACCAAATACTGCATCATCAAGTGCTGTACCTGCTACTGCATCTGATCCTTTTAAAGGGAATAAACCATCTCCACCATTTGAAAAGTCAAATGCTCCTAAAGATGCTTTCTGAATTCTTAAACCTGCCATTGCTGGAACAGCACCACCTAGTTGATCATCATCCATGTATAATGCCAATTCAGGATTATAAAAGAATTCATCAAGTGTTGTTTCTGTAAATTCATCATAAGCAGAAATTCTATTCCAAAAATCTTTTTGTCCAATAGGAATAACTGCTTCATTAGTTAATGGCATTCCTAGTCTTGAAACTTGAACCCAATCTCCTGAGAAAGTTGCTTCATTACCTGCTGTTAATGTCTTGATTGCAGGTCTTGATGCAGATGCCCATACTCCTATTACATAGTCTGGATCCAAAATATTCACTGGAGTATCCGCAGCACCACTTTTTAATAGTGTTGAAATTGGAATTTGTAAAGCAATTGTATGTACATTGTACTTTGCTATTCCATCTCTTGCAGGTCCATCTTGTCTTGGTGCATTTCCTAAATCAAAAATACCTCCTAAATCAACAAAAAACGGATCATCTGTTGGTCCAGCAAAAACCATTTCATTTGTACTTGATTGTGTAATTGCTCCTTGAAATAATGCTGCATATGTAGTATTTAATCCTACACTTGACTCAATAGAACGTGGTCCAACATTTGCAGGTGGTACTATACCATTCTCTACAATTGTTTGGAAACTAGCTCCACCATCCATACTCCTTTCTAGAGTATACGTAGTTTTTAAATTTTGATTACCTAATCTCATATTGAAGAAAGTAGTAGGATCTTCATTTGTTTGAGAAAAAGTAAAACGGTAAACGATATCGTCACCTGGAGTTGTCGCATCATTATCGATGTGAATTTCGTATCGAATATTCTCACCAAATGTGTAATAATTCGGTCCGCCTGCGGGTGATTCCGCTGGAATGTAATTTGCGATAATCGTAATCATGTCAGGATTATCTGGGCTTCTAAAGGCATATAAATCTGTATTGTCAGCTAGTGGGTCATTCGAAATGAGCGGTGCTTCTCTGTGGCTTGATGCTTGCACTGTTTGCAAACATGTAAAGCACAATATAAAAGCATATAAACTCAGACGAAAAAAGCTTGTAAGTGTTTTAGCTATTTTCATTGCTATCGTTTTTTACGGGATAATTCCCTTGGTTATTAAAAATATGATTAGTAAACGTGATATATTATCACGAATTATATTATTTCAAAATAGATTGCATTTCAAAAAGTTCAGGGTCTTGATTCTTTGTTTTAGAAGCAAGCGCAAGATGTTTTTTAGCATCTTCGAAATTTTCTTGAAGTATATATACAGAAGCTAATGCTCTGTTTACATCTATATTATTTGGTCTTTTTTTGTATTCTGTTTGTGCATATTCCATTGCTTTGGCATCATCTACGAAAAGTGTTTTGTAGATGTCAACATATTCGAGATTCATGTTGTGACCGCTTGCTTCGTCGTCTGCAAGCATAGCAAAGATTTCTGGCTTTATATCTTCCAGTTCTTTTGTGCGATTTTGGTCTTTATATATATGTGCAAGTTGTGTATAATACCCTATTTCAGGGATAATATCGATAGCTTCTTTCAACATCTTTTCAGCTGTTTCTAAATCTCCATTTTCATAATGAACATTTGCTATACCTGCAATTGCAAAGGGGTAATTTTCTCTTTCGGTAAGAATTGTTTCGTATATAATTTTTGCTTTTTCAGGCTCTCCATATGACATATATAAGTCACCTAATGTAAGCATCGTCCATGCTGTTTCGTCATAACCAGGATATCCAGCATCAACTGCTAGTTTCATCGCTTTTTTCGCTCCGTCTACATCTCCATGAATTTCTCTTAAGTAAGAAATCCTTGAATAGCTTCTTAAGTCAGGCTTTATTGAAATCATTTTGTCTGCATGTAAAACAGCATTGTCATAATCTCCCATTTCAACATAAGCATCAACAAGAACTCCATGAATTTGTGCATTCTGGTCGTTTAAAGCTAAAGCCTTTTTTCCTGTTTCTAGTGCAGTTGCAAATTCGTGTAAAGATAATTGCACCCCTGCCTTAGTCATTAATGTTCGAAATTCTATATCGTTAGAAATTGTTTCAGAAGCTAAAATTTCATCACACATTTGTAAAGCACCTGGATAATAATGCCCATGTTCACCTGTTACTCTTGCCTCACGAATAAATAATTGAGCTAGATTTAGTTTAGCTTCTTGATTATCAGAATTTGTAGCGATTGATTTTTTCTGAAGGGCATAAAAATTTTGAGCTTGATCCCATTCTTTCTCCATTTGAATTTTAGGACTTCTTTGAAGTAAATCAGGGATAGAACTCTGAGTATCATTTGATTCAGTTTTACATGAGACTAATAAAAGAAGGAAAAATGTAAATATTGATAAGGTTTGAAACGGTAATATATATTTATTAATAAGTAACATAAGAAGTAGGTTAAAAAAGTAAGAAGAAATATTCCTGAGAGCATTTTAATCACATCGATGCTCACAAAAAATAATGTTGTTCTATACCTACGAGGAATGTTTGAGTTTGGATTTATTTATGTGATTTTTTTGTCAGAGTACTATTTTGATTGATTTTAATTCGTTTTGTAAGTTTGTGAGGATATATCATTATTAGTAAATTTCATTGAATATTAAAAATGTTATGGTGTAAAGAAATTTTGGGCTTTAAGCCCAAAAGAAAAAAAATAAAAATCCATTTAAAGTATTGGTTTATAGTGGTAATAAAGTTTATTTTCATTTTCAATGTGGAATCTTAACTAATCATCTATGAAAATTAATGTCTGTCTTTTATTGTCTTTTATATTTTTCAATGTATCTCAAGCTCAAGATTTCTTTTTAGATTCAGTCTATAATGAATATTCAACAGGCTTATTTAATGAGTCAAAATACCATTACAATCCAGACAATACAATCAAAAAGATTGTCACTGATGATTATACATATAACTATGCATATCCTGATATTTTAACTACTAATATTATTAAAAACGTAAAAAGTACCGGCGAAAAACTGGAGCGTAAAGAATATAAAACCTTGAATGATAAAGTAATTAGTATTGTTTATTTAGAGGTTAATGATATTGGTGTTGAAGAGGAATTTTATGGTGACTGGTATGAATATGAGGATGGTTTATTGATAAAACATCGTAGAGACAGAACGTATACTATTGATAATTATAAAGGCTACTTTAATGATTTTGTCAAGGAGTATGAATGTAACAATGAGGGAAATTTAACTTTAGAAACCGAATCAATTTATGTAGGAGGAACAGTGACAATAAAGAATGAATGGGAGGGGGATTTACTCGTTAAAAAGATTTCAGTTTGGGATTATGCTTATGATTATATAACTGATACGACCGAATTTAGCTATATCGATGGGATTAATAAATGGGAGTCGTTAACAAAGGAATATTTTAATGAGTCAAGCCCTGCTTGCGACAGTGTTTTTTTCAAAATACCGAGTCTTTAACAAGTACGTATAATAAAAAGACCTTTGATTGCACTAATTTTAATTTTTCAGGATTTGAAGAAATTTATAAAAGTAATTCTGATCTAATACCTTTTGATTCATTATTGGAAGGATCTTTGGAGTCGGAGTTTGAAATTAAAAGT
>CAYOIL010000259.1:2350-5957 GCA_964403985.1 uncultured Saprospiraceae bacterium | reverse complement strand
GGAACATCTACTGTATTGGAAATTGCAGAGGCATTTGCCACCGCTAAGCAAATGGGTTTAGGTGCAAAAAGATCTATTCTTTGTCTATTAGTTACAGGTGAAGAAAAAGGATTATTAGGCTCTGAGTACTATTCTAAAAATCCAATTTTCCCATTAGAAAATACCATTGCAGACGTCAACATCGACATGGTAGGTAGAAGCGATAAATTACATGCGGACAATCCAAATTATATTTATGTAATTGGTTCTAACATGATGAGCACAGAACTACATGATATCAATGAAAAGATGAATGAAACCTACACTCAAATTGAGCTTGATTACAAATACAATGCAAAAGATGATCCGAACAGATATTATTATCGGTCTGATCATTATAATTTTGCAAAAAATGGCGTTCCCGCTATCTTCTACTTTAATGGAACCCACGATGATTATCACCGAACTTCAGACACGGTTGAGAAAATTAATTTCGAAGCAATGGAGAAAGTTGGGAGATTAGCTTTTCATACGGCATGGGAATTGGCAAATAGGGCTAAGCGGATTGTGATTGATGTGGAGCAAGAGTAGTACGAGCTGCGCTCGCAAGTTTATAAGTGGATAAGTTTATGCTGGTTTTTGGAGTTCTTCTTTACACTTTGCAAAATCGATATTTAATCATACTTGCAGAATGGTTTTGGAGAGTAGACTAGACTATCTTCATATGTCATAATAACTGACACTCCAAAACAATCAAAATAGAGCCAAAATTTTAATCGTGTAATTTTTCACTAACCGAATCAAACCATTCGCATAAACCAAGCTTAAATAAAAGTAATTATTGATCAATCCTTAGCATTTGTCCAGCGGCTATTTCTAGTATTCCAAATTTCATATTTAAATTTTGTGTAATTAGATCCGAAACCAATCTGAACTTCTGCAATGGACCTTGGTCATTCTCTAATAAAATGGTCTGAAAAAAAGCACCATTAAAATTAAAGGTCATATCGTTCTGAGCTTGTCCAAAAGACGAAGGAGATACTTCTAGCTTCATGTTGGTCAATTGAATAGTAGCATTAGGATCAAAATCAACTGTATTGGCAGTCACTCCTGTGCCATGGCCAGCCACATTTAGATTTGCTTTAATTCCTACAAAAGTTGAAGTCCCATCTACCTTCATTGTGGAAGAGGTCATCTGGGATGGAATTTTTCCTATCTCAAATAAAATTTCCTGTATCGTTAAGCTTCCCTGATTAACAACTTCTACATTACTAGTTAATTCAACAGATCGCTCAATTTGAATATCTTCGTTTCTAAATTTTGCTTGACCCCCATCTATCCGAATATCCTTAATTTTGAAAATACCAGGAGTGCTGATAATACCTTCTATCGTTGAATTAGTAAAGGTTAATCGATTGGCAATTTCATCTTGCGAAAAGGTAATTTCATTCTCATTAGGCATAAAGCTATTATCATCAAAAATAAGTTCATTATAGGAAGAAGGACTTGCACTTATTGTTGGACATGCTCCAGATCCAAAAGACCAATTCTCAACATCTTGCCATTCACCCGCGCCTCCTATCCAATAAAGTTTTCCATTATCTATATAAGAAGTAAAATCGACTCCAACATTATCTCCTAGGTCAATTCCGTCTGGTGCATTCAAAACAAAATCGTCAGCAACTTCGACGTTTTCAAATCCTAAAGGTCCGGAAACGCAAATATTTCTCGGGATAACAAGTCCTACAGAAACTGAACTAAAAGCCTCAATTTTAGGCCCAAGCCCAGCTAAGTTTGTAATACTTTCTGTAATGCGCAAACCATCAACATCCCTCAAAAATAAATCTGCTGAAGGGCTATCAAAAATCAATTCTTTCACTGAAACTTCACCCATGGTACTCCCTTGAAAGCCCATCCGTACAGCACCTCCTTTCAAGATCAAGCGGTCGATATTATGAACTCTACGTGGGCCATCAATTGAACTGGTATTTGTTAAAATAATTTCTGAAACGTCTCCATCAGGTGAGTCAAAATTTTTACATTTTATACTTGCACCAGTTGCATCCATCGATACTTGTGATCCTACTGTAGACCGTAAGTTGAAAGGTCCATTGACAGTAATCACACTATTCGTTAATTCACAGAATTGAGTTAAATCACCATTGCTAGTGACCCTTACTTCATCAGCAATAATTTTATTTCCTTGTGACCTAAAAACTCCAGATTCTAAAATCAAATCTTGGCAAATAAGGGCAGAAGACAAGGATAAATTGGTATTAGTATTTTCAACTCTAACATTTGGCAAGGTTCGATTACTGGTATTTAGAAAAGCGTTTGAGCCCCAAAATTGGATAGTATTATTGTTGCCTGGAATAACTACCGCAGAAGAGTTTAGAGATAAACCAGTCAAGATATTTAGTGTAGCGCCGCCACTAGTACTCAGGTTAGAATAGGAAAAATCTAATCCATTGTTATTATAATTATTTGCATTCCAATCTAAAAATTCGCAAAAAGCTTGTGCTCCTTCGGGCAATTCAATTTTCTGATTATCTCCAGTAAAACTAGCATTATCCACAATTACCAAATCTTTTAATGTAGGTAAGCATCCATCAACAGTCGGCGGTCCACCACTGTCAAAGGACCAATTAGCAGGATCATTCCATAGTCCATCTCCACCAATCCAAAAATACTTTCGACTATTAGTAGGAGTCACAATCCAATCCTGTGTATTTTGTAAAACAATGGATTGTGATGCATAGAAATCCGCGCCACCTCCTGTAGACAAGCCATTGATTAATGTATTGTCAAAGAAGATATTTCCTGAATTTTTTATAAACTGGTAGACGCCTGTACCTCTCTTTGTTAATGGAGTAAATAACTCACAACCTAAATTATCTGGCATGGAAACCATTCCACCAATTGTGAGTGTACTATTTTCGCCTAGTGTTTTAAATTCTATTAAGCTCACTTGTTTTATTTCTATATCTGAGAGAATTTCACCTCCATTCGTTATTGAGACTGGCTCATCAATATCAATAGTGAGATGTCCAATTGTACCTCCTCCAAATCTGACACCGAAAAAAGAAACAAAAATACCATAGTCAAAAATATAGACTGAATCCACCTCATTCCCTCCTAGATCAAGGGTCGAGCATTGAATTTTAAAATTACCGTCAAAAGTGTTTACCCCAGGGGTGCCGTCAATTTTAAATGAGGAACACTCAATTACACTGCCATCAACTTCATGTTCAACATTTGGACAATTACTGCCAGAACAGCCACCACCTATTTCAAATACCCTCGTCATTATATTATAACCTTTTGTATTTATTCTTCCAAAGGGAAGTTCAATTTTAAGATCTGCCCTTAAGTCAGTTAGAAGTGTCATATCAGCCGCTTCTTGGTTGGCATATAATGCATTCATATTTAGTCCGTGGGTTGTTAAGGTATGGGGATCAGTACCTCTTAAAAACCATCCATTAGCATTTGGGCTACCATAATCCATGATTAAAAATTCTGAAAGTATAATATCACCATAGACAAATAATGAAGTAACCACATTAAAACCAACGCCTTCGAAATCTAAGGTTACCGTCTCATCTATATCTACGAATCTAAAATCATTTAC
>CAYOIL010000259.1:0-2340 GCA_964403985.1 uncultured Saprospiraceae bacterium | reverse complement strand
ACTGAAGTGTTGGTTAATCCTGAGTTTTTATCAAAAATAACATTTGTAAAAGGTCCTGGTTAACATTGTGCATTTGACCCACCGCCTGAAGACATAGAAAAATGATTAAGATCATCAAAATCACCCGAACCGCCAATCCAAAACATGGTGGTATTTGAACCTCCACCTATAGTGATACCAGTCACATTTCCATTATCTATACTATTGTTGGCGGTAATCGACCCACTTCCTATTCTAGTAATATTTTTTAATTCCAAAAAGTCCAAGACTTGTGCACTACTCACTTCGATGCTAACAGGGTTATTGTCATTAGAACCAGAAAGAGCCGTGAAAGAACATCCGGATGGCTGTATTATACTCCCATCAATTTTATAGCTACTATTAGCTTTTAAATCAATAGTTGCTCCTCTTAAAAGATGCCAATCTTGGATAATGTGAATATCTCCAAATAAAGAAAAGTCGGCACCATTAGCAAAAGAAAGATTTTGAATATGACCATTGGTATTTGTCGAAGGAGATGAAATACTACTAAAACCTAATGTTGCATCATTGGTAACATCAACATATTTAACACCTTGCCCCATTAGCAAAAGCCCTACAGTAAGTGAGCTTCCAGTCATGGACACCATTGCACTTAAAGAACTCACATTCCACGTATCACATACTATATCACATCCACTGAAATTAGCAGTGATCATATTATTTCCAATGAGCCTAATGCCCAAACCTACTATAATAGATTCCGAATTTGCATCGAAATCGCCTTCTTCAATGTCCAGACTTTTACAATCCAAAACTCCATTCAGTGTTAATTCTAGACCATTTCCCTCAATAAATATTTTACTTAATTCTGAATCTGAAGTGATTAAAGATTGAGTACCTGTACCGACCATATGCAGTTCCCAAAAAGATCCTGCACTACCATCTAATAAAGGATCACCTATAAAACTACCATGTACAAATAAGCGAGCAGATGCCCCACCCTTAACATCGACTTGTTGATCGATAGCTGCAAATGTTATCGTCTTACAATTGGAAGCCCCATTTGGAATTTTTATAAATCCTGCAGCAGAAAAACTAGCTTGATCAAATATGGCATTCGTAGAAGAAGTAGGAAGAGAAGCTCCTCCAGTCCCTCCGCTTGTTAAAGACCAATGAGTAACATCATCCCAGTCTCCTGAACCGCCTACCCAGAAGCGATTCTGTGCATCTATTGAAGAAACAAAAAGTAAACAAAAAGGCAGTAATAAAATTAATCGTCCTAACATTTTATTATTTTTTCTTTTGAAAAGACAAAAATGCAATAATTTTTAATCTCAAAAATCATCCTAATGGGTGATTTTAATATATATTGAGCGGAACCTTAAGTTTTGAAAAGTAGATTACAAATGCTGGAATTAGCAGTGAATTATACGTAATGCTTCATTTGTTTTTACAAATTCAAGAGCCTCCATTTTGAGGTTGAAAAGAACAGTCTAATTATTGAAAGTGTTCTATCTAAAATCTTTCATTCGAATCTTCTAATTCCCAAATCCTACCCTTTAATTGAAACGCTTTAAACAATTGCTTGGCCTCTTCAATTGACCACTTTTTCCATTCAGGATTTAAGTGATTTCCATACCATTTTTTTGAGAAGTTCCAAATTTTTTCAATCGGCTGAACATCTCCCTTAGGAATATTATGTTTATGAGACCACACTTCAATTTGTTCTTCACTATCAAACACCAACATATTGCTACAAGTATATATTACATTGTCCCAAGCATTTTTCATTGGTATTGGAAAATGAATAAAATAATTCTTTTCTTGAATTTCCCCATTGATAATATTAATTTCGATTTGCTTGGTTTCTGCTCCGATTGTTGTAGTAATTTTCACATCATCTTTAAGTAATGCTGCTACTCCCAAAGAGCACCATGCACAATTTCCCCACCACTCACCTTTGTTAGATTTAATATAAAAATTCGTCGGGGCTAATGAGAAAGGATGGATTACCCAAATCTTTGGTTCATTCGGGTGGAGCACAACTCCATGATATTCTTGTAATCTGTGGAGCCCTTTAATAATCTCTTCTTTGCTTACGTTCAAAATTTTTGACAGATCTTCCACATTTGGAGCAAAGCCATTATCTATTATTCCTTTTATAATTGCATGATGAAGATTTGAATTAGTTATCATTTATGTTTTGGCTTTTTGGAATTACATTTGTATTAGACCCTTATAACTGAACTTATTTTTGTTATGCCAAATATAGTTAATTTATCAAAGCAAGTATTGGAAGGAGTTTTTAAGCATCTACCTTTAATTGATCCTGAAAAAGGTCAGGCATAGAAGTTTTTG
>CAYOIL010000258.1:0-5981 GCA_964403985.1 uncultured Saprospiraceae bacterium | reverse complement strand
AGCTGGAGGCTTAAAGAAAAGGCCAATAGCTCCTACTATATTTGAATATTTGCGTAGACATGCTGGTTTTACTGCAACAGATACATGGTATGTAGGAACAAATACCGGTGCATCTCGACCTCTTCTCAATTATTCTACTCATCCAGAATATGGAAGAAAATATGCGGGTAATTTTATTGCACCAACTATTACTTTTGGTACCCCAGGTCAAAATAATTTCATGAATTTTAAAAATTATCATGTAACAGATGAATGGAATAAAATAAAAGAATTACGAAGTTTCTTGAATGGCAACTTTTCAGCTGATGGGTTTGAAATCCCACATTTATATAATACTGAAAGTGAAGATGATAGCATTAAGAGCTTTGTCAAAAATATTTTTGATAAGAATGGTAATATATTTTTACCTCCTGTAAATGATAATAGCGATTTAAAAGTCATAGGATATACACTAGAGCTACTTCATTGGTTTAAACCAAAAGTGACAATTGTTGATTTATCGAATGTTGACGTATGTCACGGTAATTTCAGCGGATACTTGAAAAACATGCACCGTGCTGACCATGGGATAGGTTATTTATGGAGAGAAATCCAAAACATACCTGAAATGGCTAATAATACAGCAATGATTGTTATGCCGGAACATGGGCGAAATCTGAAACCAAATACAATTCAAGATAATAATGACTGGTTTGCATTTGATCATGATGATGCTAATTCAAGAAGAATTTTCTCTATGATGGTTGGACCAGGAATCGAAGCAGGACTTCGTGTAGGGAGCGAAGGCAATCCTGTGGGAGATGCTTCTGATATTGTCCCTACTATTGCAGACATTTTTGGTATAAAACAGACCGTTCTTGATAAAGGCCTTTTAGATTCAAATGCACGTTCATTATTTGATAGAATATGAGACAAAAATTAAAAATATTAACATATTTCAGCTTGGCATTTCTTCTTGTCATTTTGAGTCATTCTTGTGAACCTCGAGTAACATCTGGAGAAAACCCATTTGATAAAGACATCGTAAATCAAGATACCGTAGGTTTTGTATTTGAAGATATTGATCCAAATTCAATAGCTGGCTTATATCAAAACATATTTAATCCTACATGTGCGAATGTAGGATGTCACGATGGAACTTTTGAACCAGATTTTAGAACAATAGAAAGTTCTTATCACTCATTAGTCTATCAAATTCCTGTAAAAAATGATGGATCGTTAACTTATCGTGTAGACCCAGGCAATCCTGGTCAATCTGCCATAATTAAACGAATGTTGGGGACTATAGAACCTATAATGCCAATTGAAGTTGAACCGGATAGTGACTGGGATATTAAAGGTGATGAGTACATTGAGAATGTGAGAACTTGGATACAAAACGGTGCACTTGATTTAGCAGGAAATAAAGCTCAAGCAGATTTCATTAATCCTAGCTTGTTTGGAGCTATTGCAATGTATCAAGGAGAAGTACTGAATCGCCAAAACGGGCATGGGAATATTATTATCCCAAATTCTGTTAATCAGGTAGAATTTTATTTTGCTTTTGATTCAATCAATAATCCTCTTGACTTTAGCGTCAATGAATTAGCTTTTGGTTATGAAGATGGTGATACATTTGAAGAAAGCACTACAGTAGACTTAACAATTTTAAACACTCCTTTACAACAATATGGGTTAAATGGCACCTTAGTAGACTTTACCCATAAAGTTGACTTAAACTTAAACACATCTATGCTAACGGAAGACTCGTATTATATGAGACTTAAAGTAAAAGATGGAAATAACCCTACAACAGAAATACCAGCAAATAATGGATTATACTTTATTAAAGAATATATGTCTTTCCGCAGGTCTAATTAGTATTTTACTAACTTATATATCTTGTACCAAGGGAGAAGTATCTGAAATATCTGATATTCCAAAGATTGAATTGATATCGCTTTCCAAAAATGTCATTACTGAATTTGAAGATGAATTGATCATCACAATTTCTTATGAAGATGGAGATGGGAATATTGGATTTGAAGAAACTGATGAATTTGCCTTATTTGTGCGTGACTTAAGATTAGAAGAATTTGATGCTTTTTATTTAGGTCCAATTGCACCTCCTAACGCGAACATCCCAATACAAGGGAACTTAAACATTGAATTTCCAAATCTCTTTGTTTTTGGCAATGGAGAATCAGAAACTACGCGATTTGAAATTAAATTAATTGATCGTGCAATGAATGAAAGTAATTTATTGACAACCGAAGACATCATAATAAAAAAGTAAATTCAATCAATGCCATCTTTAAAAGTAATTTTCACATGTCTACTTGTTATTGGATTGCTTCCTTTTTTGGATGCTCAATTCATAATGCAAGATACAACTGTCACCGAATGTGAGGGAACTTTGACTGATAGTGATCAAGGCCCGTTACCTGGTCAATACGATCATAATGAAGATTATACATTTACTATTTGTGTAGACGGCGCTGGAAGCATTACTGCTATTTTCAATTTCTTTGCAACAGAGGATGTATTTGATGTATTGACTATTTATGATGGTCCTGACACTAGCTCACCTGTTTTGGATGTTTTGACAGGGGTAGTTTCTAATCCACCCATTTTAGTTGCCAATTCTGGTTGCATGACATTTCACTTTATATCCGATGACAATATTGTCGGAACAGGCTGGCTATTGGAATGGTCCGTAGAAGTTGAAGATATGGTAGATCCAGACATTGATATTCTTTCAAATCTGGATTGTCCTTTAGGAACTTTAGATTTTAGCATAGACCCTAGAATTCCTTGTGACATTATAAGTCCTGAAAACTTCCAATTAATCGGTCCTGATGGAGCTGGTATAGCAGGTGCAACTGCCTTAGATTGTGACGCTGACAATACAGCATCTATAGTAAGTTTGACCTTTTCTGATAGTTTAAGTATATCGGGTAACTATAGTATTATTTTTAATGGATATATTGTCAATACTTGTAATGACACTTTGTATTTTGAATCTTTGATTGAATTTGAATTAACCGATTGTCCTTTTGAAGTTCAAATTGTTCTTATTGAACAAGCATGTCCAGAAAATTGTGGGGTCTTACAAGTCGAGATTTATAGTTCAGACCCTGGTCCATTTATTATCAATTGGTCTCATACATCTGAAAATTCAGAAATTATAGACATATGCAGTGATTCTATTGCTTTAATTGAGGTTGAAGTTACAAACACAGCAAATGGAAGTACAGCAGATGATAATTTCGCTTATACACCTCTACCCTCCCCTATAATTTTCAATCCTCTTTTATCTGACACTATATGCTCTTCTAGCGCAAGTCATTTATATGAAATAAGTAACCCAGGTGGATTTTGGAATTCGAATGTAATGGATAATCAGACAGAAGATACTTATTACAGGTTTTATCGATGGAATTGGTCAACTGGAATACAACAAGACTTTATAGAATATACAGATCCCAATGGTTGTGTTACTCATGACACTGTTTATGTAATTCCTATTACGGCAAGCCTTGATCAAGCAGTTTGTTTAGGACAAAGTGAGCTTCAATTGACTGGAAACAATCCGAGTGAAGGTGTTTGGGAAGGACCAAATACTACAGAAGATGGAATATTTACAACTACAGTCGAAGGTACTTTTAATGTGTCATTCACTAATAGTGAAGGATGCTCCGATTGGAAAACAGTAACAGTAATTGATAATATTGAATTTCAAGAACTTGATACTATTTGCAGTAATATTTCAATTGATCTTAGGCATTATGTCAATTCGCTTGGTGGTGTGTGGACAGGACCAGGGATTACAAATTGGTATGTTGGAAGATTAGAAGCTTGGCAAGCCAATGGTAATGAATGGAATACCTATTATTATGAGATGGAAGGTTGCATGGATAGTATAGAAATTTATGTTTCTCAAGTTTGGGCAGGACCTGATCTTGCTGTTTGCCAAGAAACAGAAAGTATTCAATTACTTTTTGGTGGAGACTGGTCTGGTCCAGGCACATATAATCAAGTTGATAGTACATTTGATATAAGCAATTTATCTACTGGATCATATGAATTTACTAGAACTCAAGCTGGATGTGAAGATAGATTTACTTTGACAATACAAGACGTTAATTTAGGAATTATAGATAATAATGTATTTTGTTATCACACAGGTATGATTCCAATACGAGATATAGTAGAATCAAACCCTTGGGATGGTACATTTTCTGGAGAAGCTGTAATCGATGTTGCAGGAGAAATCTATTTTGACCCAAGTCAAGCTACTAGCAACGAAAGCTTTATTTATTTTAGCACATTGGGGTGTTTAGATTCTGTTATGATTGAAATTGAACAAGCAGTAGACTTGGAGGATTATTCATTTTGTGAAGCTGAGGGATTACAAAATTTAGACAATCAAGGAAATATAGGATATTGGCAAGGGACAGGAATTTTAGTTCCTGAAACAGGTTTATTAAACCCTGAAGAACTAAATATAGGAGACAATGAAGTATATTTTATTTCTAGTTTAGGATGTGCGACACCAGTTAATATAGAGATTATCGAATTTTTAACTGCTGAAATAAATAATATTGAAGATAATTATTGTTTTCAAGATTCCATTATTTCATTTGATATTGCTCCACTAAATGGAATCTTTATGATAAATGGAGAAATCACTACTCCAGACATGAATCCAGCGGATATTGGTTCTGGCTTTCATGAATTAGAATACATAGTAGGTACCGGTGCTTGTGAAGATAAAACAAGTATTTTTATTTCTATTTCTGATGAAATTTCTGGTTTGACATACGCTTTAATGGACACTTTATGCCCTGAAGAAACCACCACGATATTTGTCGACACTGAGGGCGGATTTGAAAATATAACAGCCACTTGGAATCAAGGATTAGGCTTTGGTAAAAGTCATACGATTTCGCCTAATCAAACTACAGTCTATGACGTAACTCTTTCAGATGGGTGTTCGGATGATGTCATACTTCCATTAAATGTTTATGTGATTGATACGTTTAATGTTGGTGTAAATTTAGGACCTGAAGTTTGTTATGGTGACAGCTCGTACATAGAACTTATTTTAGATCAACCAGAGAATTATGATATTACATGGGATGGAAAAACTAGTATTGATGGTCATATATTAAAAGATTTTCCTGGTAGTTTCTTAGTAAATCTAACTGAAAAAGCATCAGGTTGTGAACAACAATATACTATTGACATTCCCGGCTCATCGCCATTAGGAGCTGATTTTAATTTCATACCAAATCAGGATTGCATTGATATTATCGACAACAAATTAACCATACTAAACCTTGCTTATGGCTATACCGATGGATTTATGAATTTTGGAATCACTGATGACCAGATAGATATTAATACAGGAAGTCTCAGTCAAATTTACGAAGACATAGGTATTTTTGAAATTACACAAATCGTATTTAATGAGCTGGGTTGTTCTGATACCTTGACGCGTGAAATATGTGTTGAAAATAGAGTAAGACTATTTGTTCCTAATGTCTTCACTCCCAATGGAGATGATGTCAATGACTTTCTTTCAATTTATGGAATTGGTATCACAAATTTTTCTATTCAGATATACGATCGATGGGGGAATCAAGTCTTCAAAACAAAAGACATTAATGAATCTTGGGATGGAAAATTCAATGGAACATTAGTTTCACAAGGCGTTTACGCCATTGCTATGCAGTATGAAAATCAAGAAACAGGCAAAGTTTATGTAGAATATTTTGATGTTACCGTTTCAAGGTAGACTATAAAATTAGTTTCTTTTTTTGGGCTTAAAGCCCAAAATAATTAATAAGATGAGCTATGTTATTCCATATCTTTGTTCAACTTAAAAATTTCTTTTTTAACTTAGTCCTACACTTCTTAAAATTTTAGTAATATCACTATATTCTATCGGAATATATTTAACCTTTATAATAAAACAACAACCACAAAAGATGAGAGCA
>CAYOIL010000257.1:1402-5982 GCA_964403985.1 uncultured Saprospiraceae bacterium | reverse complement strand
TTGTGGTACTGGGGGGGATGTAGAGCTTCCTGAAAGTGACGGTGATCAAAGTATATGTGAAGGAGAATCTAATCCTATCTTGTCAGTAACTATTAGTGCAGGACTAAGTGCTAATTGGTATTTGAATTCTCCTAGTGGAGGGACAATATTACCCGGAGGTGCAGAGACTTTAACTTATACTCCAACTGTAATAGCACCGGATGTTTATAATTATTATGTAGAAGGATATGATCCTATAACGGAGTGCGTAAGCACCACAAGAACACTTGTAGTTTTTACAATTTATGATATACCAACAGTTACATTGGCACAAGAAGACCCAGTATGTGTAAATGATTTAGCTTTTGATCTAACTGGTAGTCCTTTGGGTGGAGTTTACAGTGGAAGTGGAATAACAAATTCCATGGATGGAACATTTGATCCAGCTATTGCTGGAGTTGGGGCCCATACGATTTTATATACCTTCACTGATTCTAATTCATGTTCGAATTCAGACTCAAAAGTAATAATTGTAAATTCCCTTCCAACTTTAGAATTAGTCCAAACGGAATGTTCTGCAAATCTTCTAACCTATGATTTGGAATTTAATTCAAATGGAACTGTAACAAGTACTGAAGGTACAGTTACTGGGAATATGGTGGTTGGCATTCCAGTTGATACCGATGTGATTCTTACAGCTGAATCTAATACCGGATGTGAAGTAGATATTGATGTTACTGCTCCACAATGTGATTGTGAGTCTTTGCCAGCTCCAACAAATAATGGAGATCAAAGTGTGTGTGAAGGTGAAGAAAACCCTAGTTTATCAGTAAATGTTAGTGCTGGATTTAGTGCTAATTGGTATAATCAGCCTTCCGGCGGTACAATTTTGCCAGATGGTGATGAAACATTGACTTACCTATCAGACGAAACATCACCAGACAGTTATATATTTTATGCTGAAACTGTGGACCTAGTAAATGGGTGTGTTAGCGATGTCAGAACCGCTGTTGAGCTTACTATTTTCGCTTCACCCGAAGTCACTTTAGAAGATGCAGGCCCTTTTTGTGTTGACGAACCTGCTTCAAATTTAACAGGCTTGCCTTCTGGTGGAGAATTTAATGGTAATGGAATTACAAACCCAGTTGTTGGAACTTTTGATCCTGCAATTGCTGGTGAAGGGATGCATACTATAACTTATACATTCACTGATGCGAATTCATGCACCAATATTGAGACTATAGATATAATTGTAAACCTTCTTCCAGAAGTTTCAATAGAAAACGTAGACCCAATTTGCATAAATGAAGAACCTATAACACTTCAAGGAAGTCCATCTGGCACTGGTGGTGAATTTAGTGGAGATGGTATAATTGATGCTGCAAATGGAATCTTTGATCCTGTATTTGCTGGACTAGGTATACACACAATTATCTATACATTTACAGATAATAACAGTTGTATAAACAGTGCGTCTATTGAAATTGAAGTTGTTCCTTTGGCTGATTTTTTTGTTAACAGCACAGCATGCACAAGTGATTTGCTAACGTACACAATTGATTTTTCATCTAATGCAACTTCTATAGAATCCACCGCAGGAAATGTAGACCTAGCTCAAAATATGATTTCAGAAATTCCTGCAGATCAAGACGTTATACTAACAATAATATCAGAGGATAATTGTGAGTATAATATTGAAATATCTGCACCTGACTGTGATTGTGAACCGGAACTAGAACCTGTAAGTAATGGTGATGCAAATATTTGTTTTGGAGAAATGAATCCAGAATTGAGTGTAACAACTGCTTCAAGTGAAGTAAGTGCTAATTGGTACTCACAAGCAGCAGGGGGAACTCCTTTAAATGGAGATACTCCTAGTTTAACCTACACTCCTACAGAGACACTGCCAGGAGCTTATATTTTTTATGTAGAAGCAATAAATTTAAATAGTGGTTGTATTAGTTCAACCAGAACGCCAATAGTTTTTACTATTTTCAGTTTACCTACACCAAATATTCTACCTGAAAATCCAGTTTTTTGTAACAATTCATCAGTTATAATTAATGTTGGTCCTTTCGAAAGTTTTCTGTGGAGTGATAATTCAACTAATCAAGCACTAGAAGTTTCAATAGTTGGTAATTATAGCGTAACAGTTACAGATGATAATCAATGTACAGGAACTGATGAAGTTTCAGTAACCTCTGAACCTTCTCCTTTTGTAAGTTCTCCAAATAATGATGTAGAAGTTGAATATTGTGAAAATGAAGTAGCACCAAATATTGAATTCTCTTTAGGTGGAATTGCGCCTTTTGAAGCACAATACTCTTTTAATGGAGGTCCTCCTCAAGAAGGAATTATTGTAAATGATAAACTAATTATCTTTGAAGCCGAACCAGGCACATATGAAGTTGTTTCAATTACTGACAATTCTTGTGTAACTGCAGATTCTTACATTAGTAATTCAGTAACAGTTATAGAGAACATGGTGCCTGATTTTACTATTATTAAAGAACCTATAAATAATGATTTAGTCTGTAATGGTTCTGATTTTACTTTGACAACTGATTTAGATGATCCAGAATTAATTTACAATTGGTCTACTCCAGTAGGTGCATTTTCTTCGGAAGCTATTGATTTTGAAAATATTACTTCTGCATATGGTGGAACATATTTCTTAACAGTTACTACTAATAGTCTAACTCAATGCTCTTTTACTGCCTCAAAAGAAATTATTGTTTCCACAGTCGAAGGCTCTATAACAACAAACACAGGTATAAATAAAATTTGTTCTGGGGAAACAATCACTTTGATTGCAGAAGGAGTTCCAAGTGACAATGGAGTTACTTGGTTAAATGGCATTCCTTCAGGTCAAGAAAATGATATTACAGTTGAAGTAACACCTTCCGAAACTACTACTTATGATGCAGTTTTAAGAAACAATGAAGGTTGTGAGCGAAATGCTAGTTATACTATTGTAGTGAATCCATTACCAGATCCAGTTATTGTAAGCGATATTGTACAATACTGTAGTGGAACAGCGGTCACTTTGACAACAGAAGAACTTTATTCTGAATACAGTTGGAGTAATAATGGTACTTCGCCATCAATAATTTTTATTGCTAATACTAATGATACAAATTATCAAGTAACAGTTACTGATCAAAACAATTGTTCTAATACTGATGATATCGAATTACAAGTTACTACAAGTCCTGTTACAGAAATATTTACTGTAGCAACTAATTTGCCAGCAGGGGCAACAGCAGAATTTGAAGCAATTAATTCAACAATAGCAGAAGATTGTAATATTAACTCATATGAATGGTATATTGATGGTACATTTGTAGAAACAACTTCAGGCCCTAACTTTTCATTTGCTTTTACTGAAGAAGGTGATGTACAAGTCTGTGTAGTTTTACTTGATGACTGCGGATGTACATCTGAATTAAGTTGTCAAGATATTGTTGTTTTTGAAAATGGCCAATGTATTGTTAGTTTCAAACCTCTTGATAACCTTTGTTTGGATCAAGAAAGTACTTTAGTTGCGAATCCTGTACCAGGAACCGCTGATGGCGCTAATATTCCAGAAGAAGGCTATTTTATTGTTGAAGATATTGAAATTAATCAAGATTTTAAGGACAACTCTTTGAATATTGAAGTAGGTGACCCAGGACGTCGATTTATAGTTAGAAAAGTCCTCTTTAAAGATAAACCTTTTGGAAATGCAGATAAATTTTTAGATTCCATAATCATCGAATTTAAAAACCCAGTAAAGTACAATTATCAATTTTATTACGACTTTGGTTTATGTGCGAAAACTTCTAGCATTAGAGAAGCAGATGTTGAACAATCACCAGAAATTCTTGATGTAATTATTGATGACGAAGCATGTTTTGGCGAAAGCCCTATCCTAAATTTTGAAATTTCTCCGAATCAACCAAACTTTAAATTAAGGTATGAAGTCAATGGTGAAGCTTTTGAAAAAGATTTTATAGGGAATAATAATTTCATACAATTTGGACCGCAAACTAATCCTAATGTTGACTTAGAAGTAAATTTAATCGAATTGATTAACTTTAAAGATGGCGAAATAAATCAAGCTACTGGATGTTCAACAAATGATATTGAGCCTTCAAATATTATTATTGATGTCTTGCCAGATGTAGAATACACAGTTCAAGATTCTTGTGATGAAGACGGTTTAAATGTTCAATACTTTTTGGAATTTAATGGAGGGACAGGAAATTATAGTATAGATGGTGAAGATATCCCAGGGAATACATTTGAAAGCCCTTTTATTGAAAGCGGTCAAAGCCAGACATACACTTTAGTTGATGAAGGATGTGATGAAGATAATTCTGATTTAATCACTTTGTCTAGTGATTGTGAAACTTGTGTTTTATTCGAATCAATTGTTGAGGATCAAGATATCAAAGTAGATGGTGAAAAAGATGTATGCTCTAGCGATATTGTGACATTTAGTTTAGACAAGGCCCCTGATATTTCTCCGAATCAAATTATTGTTTACGCTGTTTTATCCGAACCTTCACAATTCTATGATGAAGAAATTCTCTTATTTGACAGCATAACAACTGATCCTT
>CAYOIL010000257.1:0-1354 GCA_964403985.1 uncultured Saprospiraceae bacterium | reverse complement strand
ATATCAATAGTCATCCTTCGTTTGAATCAGGTATAGATTATTTTGTTACAGCTTTTGTATTTTCTAAACAAGCTACTGGATTTAAATCGGATCCTACATGCGCAGGATTAAATCCAGTAAGAGTAACTTTTTATGAAACCCCTTCAGCAGAAATTGAAAACCTTGAGAATGATTTAAATATTTGTTTAAATGAATTTGACTATCAAATCGGTATAGATAATAATGTAACTTCTAGTACTTTAAGCTCTTCAAATTCGGACGTTAATATAACTTATATCGAAGGTGATACAAGGGCACTAATTAGTATAGGAGATATTGCCGCAAATGAAGTTACAATTTCATTAGATCAGTCGAATATATACAATACAGTAACAGGTCAACTTACATGTTCTGCATCTTCTAATTTAATACTTAATGTTCTTAATAGACAAGCTCCTGTAAAAGATACTATAATAGCTTGGCCTGGATTTATGTATTCTTTTGTTGCAGAAGACTATTGCTATCAATGGGGGCTAAACGATGATATAATTGAAGGTGAGACAGATAGATTTTACATTTTGGGACAAGAATTAGGAGAAGATGATGTGTTGTGGATTAATATATGGGATTGTGATGATGCATTGATGGAATGTGTCTCTACAATTTATTATAACGCAACAGAGCCGCCAAAATTTGAAAAAGAACAAGACGAAGATCTAGTATTTCAAATATTCCCAAATCCAAATGATGGTCAATTTACACTGGAAATTGAAGGTATTCAAATTGGTGAATTTAATGTGAAGATGATAAATTCTACTGGGCAATTATTGAAAACTATTGCTTTTGATAAAAAGAATTTAAAGCATGAAGAATACATTCAAATGGATGGCTTATCACCAGGGCTTTATATATTGGAAATTCAAGGTCAAAATGGTGAAGCTACATTTATTAAATTTTTAAAACAATAAGATTCTGACAAAAGAATTAATACTATTATATATGGTCTTTTTATTCATTTCTTGTAATTCATATCAACGTATTCAATACGAGGATAAGACTGTCGAAGCTACTGATGCTTATCGAGAAAGAATTGAGAAATATAAAGCGGCTAATAAGAGAATCCTTTACAATGCATACATTAATTATATAAATGCTGCAAACTTTGTAGATTCTACAGGTCATGTAACTGAAGAAACTATTTGGGAATTTAAGGATCTGTTTGAATCAGGTGCCAAGGTGGTTAATGATTTACAGCTTTATCCGAATGAGAATCAACAAATTATCGATGCAGAATATTATGCTGATCTCGTCAGTACATATATGAATCGACGAGGAGTCATTACTGAGTTTGAACAAATTGATATAAATACGTTCT
>CAYOIL010000256.1:0-6015 GCA_964403985.1 uncultured Saprospiraceae bacterium | reverse complement strand
GTTATGATATTTTCGAAGTTACATATAAAAATCTAGTTCGCATCGGTGTTTATTCTTTATGTTCGAAAGAGATTTTAAATAAAGAATTAAGAAAAATTAGAAAAGAATATGCAAATGATGCAATCATTTTCACTCAAAATTAAAATTATCCGAACAGTGTATTCGCTTATTATGTCAATTGCAACGCACTTTTTTAGCAACTTAAGTAAAACCTACTAACCATAAACTAACTGCTTTTGAAGCTAAAAAACAAGGCCTCTCTTAATTTTCATTAAGAGGGGCTTTTAAAATTTACTATTCTAAAATATTTGTCGAAAATATGTAATTCATACTTATTCAGCTTATATATAGCTTAATCTTATGTTTTAAGGATCTATTGTTTTATTTTAATTTCAAATTTAAAATTAAACAGATGAAGAAAGGGCTAGCAATAATTAATATGATCGTAATACTTGGGGTCATTGCTTGGAATTATTATACAACTATAAAAGGGTTTAATGGAAGTGAAGTTGGATCAGTCAGTGATAACTTAGAAAATTTATTTACACCAGCAGGATATGCATTTAGTATATGGGGAATAATTTTTCTAGGATTAATTATCACTGGTATACAAATGCTTTCAATAAGTTTTAAAAAATCTAATAACTCATTTGTTGAAAAAATAGCCCCTCCATTAATCGCTGCAAATCTATTCAATTGTGTATGGGTTTATGTATGGTTAAGTTTAATGCCTGGATTATCAACAGTTATTATGACAGGTATTCTAATTTGCTTAATAGTCACTGTGTTAGCAATTGATAAAAGTAAAATTAAAGAATCAGGTATATTACATTGGACGATAGGAGTTCCTATAAGAATTTATCTTGGTTGGATAATTGTAGCAACTATAGCTAATTATTCCGCATTTTTAAATACAACATCCTTTTCTTCATTTTTTGGAGAAGCTGCTTGGTTCTACATAATGATGCTAATAGCAACTGGTTTGATATCATATATAGTTTGGAAAAAAGGATGGTATGAAGTTCCTGCGGTAGGTATATGGTCCTTTGTAGCAATTGTAGTAAGACATATGAATGAACAATCGAATCTTGCTTACTTCACAATCGTTTGTATTATAATTCTAGTAGCTGCAATTATTCCAAGAGTAATAAAAAAATAGAAATTTAAAAGCAGCTTTAGATTAGAATTATTTTTGAAATAATTCGATCAATTTCAAATATTAAACTGAACTTTTATTTTGGATAACCATTATAAAAAACATGATTGGGTTTGGAAGAAAAAGAATTACCTTCAATTCTAAATCTCCATGGCCAATTCATACACTCTTGTGCTGTTGAAAGGCCTACTCTGGGTCCACTAATTATTGATTCATCTTTTAGATCCAAATATTCTTCGATCCATAAATTTGATGATTCATTAAATAAAGGTTGCTGATTATTTTTCTTCGAAATACCTAAGGCTTGTGATAATTTCCCTGGACCATTGCACAAATTTTTTATTTGGGCTTGACCCCGCCTTTCTTTCATAACATCTAAGCCATCGAGTGGTTCAATCGCACGAATAAGAACAACTTCTGCTTCATTTTCTATTCCAGTAACAATATTAAATAAAGGGTGAATACCATAGCACATATAAACATAAGCATGTCCACCTTCCATATACATAGTCAATGCTCTAGGCGATTTATTGCCAC
Organism: uncultured Saprospiraceae bacterium; assembly: GCA_964403985.1. GTDB lineage: Bacteria > Bacteroidota > Bacteroidia > Chitinophagales > Saprospiraceae > JAHDFB01. Next base: position 4,322 of record CAYOIL010000256.1, on the reverse strand, counting down.
CGAAAGCATGACATGCTTTATCGTCTTTACCTCTGTAAGCTTCTGTCTCTACAATAATTCCAGAAGTATACTGACCGTCTATTATTGAACATAACTTAGTTCCTAACAACTTTATAGAGATATCAAGTACATCACCAGTTAAATAAAATTCTTTTGGTTTTATCACAACTATTAAATGGTTCTACCTTCAACAGTTTTACGTTTAACAGATAGTTTTTTAGCTGCTCTAAGATCTACCATAAGTCTTGCATATGCGCTCTCGTCTGTTGTAAAGTAAATTCTATCTCCATATGAAATTCTACCTCTGTCTTTTTTCCAATCTGCTGCAAGAAGCACAAAATCTGCTCTTTTTTTACTTGGCCCAAACATTAAATATTTGTTATTCCCGTTCTCAAAAGCTATTCCGAAATTATTGGTCTTAGGTTCAATGATAAAAACACCTGGTGTTCTTTTTGGAAATCTAATTTCTTCTACTTTTCTTCCATCTCGTATCTTAATTGCGCCATCATCAATTTTAGCATCGCCATCTCTTATTTCTCGCCACAATACGATTTCTTCTGATAAATAAAACTGGATTTTTTTCAAATCTTTTTCAGTCCACTGATACTCATTTCTGAGGTTTGCTGTAAAAGGAGTTAATCTAGGGCTACAAGAAGCCAATGTAGCGATAAGAACGGCTAAAAAAAGTAGTTGTTTCATATAAGATTATTTTGATTTGGATTTCCCAAATTTATACAATTATCGGTTGACAGGATTTATTACATATGGCTAAATTTCAATAAAAATCAGAATGCCATAAAAAATCAATACTGTAATATGTAAGTAATATACGTTCTAAATTAAAAAGATGTTACTAAGAAAAAGATTAATTAATAACAAATTAACCGAAAATCAGAAAATTTAAATTAACAATAAGAAGAACTTTAGTGAATTGAATGAAAAAAGGCTTTGCAAATTAAATTGCAAAGCCTTTTTTTCAATTATATTTTTTTAACCTCCAAAATCATCGAAAGCTACATTTTCTTCAGGGATTCCCCAATCGTCTGCCATCTTTAATACAGATTGGTTCATCATAGGAGGTCCACAGAAGTAAAGTTCTAATTCTTCAGGAGCTTCATGCTTACTCAAAAACTCATCGATTACAACTTGGTGAACATATCCTTTAAAACCGTCACCATTCGGATCATCTAAGTTTTCTTTTAATACCCAGTTATCTTCTGGTAGAGGATTATCTAGCGCGATAGCGAATTTGAAGTTAGGAAATTGCTTTTCTATTTCACGGAATTCTTCAACATAGAATAATTCCTGTTTTGTTCTACCTCCATAGAAGAAAGTAACTTTACGACCTGTTTTTAAAGTATGGAATAAGTGATACAAATGCGATCGCATAGGCGCCATTCCTGCTCCACCACCAACATACAGCATTTCTGCTTCCGTTTCTTTAATAAAGAATTCTCCATAAGGACCAGATATGGTTACTTTATCTCCAGGTTTACACCCAAAAACGTATGAAGAACATATTCCTGGATTTACATCCATCCAGTCATTTTTCGCTCTATCCCAAGGAGGTGTAGCGATACGGATTGTCAAAGAAACAATATTTCCTTCAGCTGGGTGATTAGACATTGAGTAAGCTCTAAACACTTCATCATCATTAACCATTTTCAATGGCCAAAGATTAAATTTATCCCAATCTTTCTGAAATTTATCAGGTGAATCATGATATTTTGGGTGTGCCGTGATATCCATATCTTTGAAGTTCACAGTTGTTTCTGGAACATCTACTTGAATGTAACCACCCGCTTCGAAATCTAAAGTTTCACCTTCAGGAAGCTTAACTATGAATTCTTTAATAAACGTTGCTACGTTGTAATTAGAAATTACTTCACATTCCCATTTCTTAATTCCGAATATTTCTTCCGGAATACGGATTTCCATATCTTCTCTTACTTTAACCTGACAAGCAAGTCTTAATCCTTCAGCAGCTTCTTTCTTTGTCATGTGGTTCATTTCTGTAGGAAGTGTTTCTCCACCGCCACTATCGACATGACATTCACACATTGCACAGGTTCCACCTCCACCACAAGCGGATGGTAAGAATACGTTTTTATCAGATAAAGCTGAAAGTAAAGTAGAACCAGGTTCTACAATCATAGGATTCTCAGTGTCTCCGTTTACGATAATTTGGACATTACCTTGCGGCATCAATTGTTTTCTAGCAACGATAAGCATTGCCGATAACAAAAGAATAAGTACACTAAATACACCAATGGAAATCAACATTGGCCCAAATGGAATAGTAATATAAAAAATTGATAAAATCATTTAATTAAATTTTAAAATGCTCCAAGATCGATACCCATAAGACCCATAAAGGCAAGTCCCATAAGACCGGTTAACATAAATGCCATACCCAAGCCTCTTAATGCAGGAGGTACTGCAGAATATTTGATTTTCTCACGAATAGCAGCGATTGCCACAATTGCAACAAACCAACCAAATCCACCACCAAGACCAAAAGATACAGATTCTGCAAAGTTATATTCTTTAGAAACCATGAATAATGAGCCTCCTAAGATAGCGCAGTTTACAGTAATAAGGGGAAGGAATATTCCTAATGCATTATATAATGAAGGAGAGAATTTCTCTACAACCATTTCTACTAATTGTACCATGGAAGCAATAACTGCAATAAATAAAATTAAGCGAAGAAATGTAAAATCTTGTCCAAAGATTCCTACCTCACTTAGAATATATGTATTGATTAACCAGTTGATTGGCATTGTTATTCCAAGTACGAATATTACGGCTAAACCAAGACCAAAAGCAGTTTTTACACTTTTAGATACTGCTAAGAAAGAACACATTCCTAGAAAGTAAGACAAGGCAAGATTTTCAACGAAAGCCGACTTAATGAATATATTTGCTAATTCAGGCATTTTATATATTATTTACTTTTTATTAAATAGTAGTTACGAAATGTCAACAAGTTTCTTGTTCCAAGCTCTATGTGCACCAATAACAAACATTGCTGACGGGAAAAGAACCATTAAGTTATTTGGCTCATACCATCCAAGCAATGTGCTTGTTTCCGTATTTATTAAGAATTCTTCAGTCTTTCCAATAATTTGAAATCCTCCTAAAGAACCTTTTCCAAAAATCTCTCGTATTGCAGCAACCATTAATAATATTATTCCGTAGCCTATTCCATTACCGATACCATCTAGTAGGGATTTGTACGGTGTATTTGCCATAGCAAATGCTTCTAGTCTTCCCATTACAATACAGTTTGTAATAATTAAACCAATAAAAACGGATAAGTCCTTATACATAGGATAAGCATAAGCTTTAAGAACCATTTCAACAACAGTTACAAGTGATGCAATGATTACTAGCTGGACAATCATACGTACTTGTTTCGGAATAGAATTCCTTAGCATAGAAGTAATTAAACTTGAAAAAGCACATACAAATACAACGGCAATCGACATTACAAGAGCTTTATTAAATAAAGTTGTAACAGCTAATGCTGAACATATTCCTAATACTTGAACTGTAATTGGATTATTATCATTTAAAGGATCAGTGATTAACTTCCTTTCTTTTTTACCAAAACTAAATGTTGCTTCTTTTTTTGCAACCGCAGTTGTTTCTGCCATTTTAATTTCTTTTTATATTGTAGAATATATAGATTCTATTGATTTGATTGTAAATATGATGCATAAGCTCTTACTCCAATGTCTATCATGTCAGTGACACCATCTGCAGTAATTGTTGCACCAGTTAACCCATCAACTTCATATTTATCATTTTTAGCTCCACCTTTTCTTACTAATATACCTTGATAATTTCCACTTTCATTAACTATGGATTTACCTATGAATTGCTCTTGAAAAGTTTTACTATCTTTTATTTCGGCACCTAATCCTGGAGTCTCTTGTTTATGGTCAAAAGCCACACCAGCAATTGTTTTCATGTCACTTTCAAGAGCTATATATCCCCATATTTCATCCCATAAACCATTTCCTCTAACAGTAATTATGAAATATTTTTGATTATCTTCAGATGTGTATTCAAAAACAGGCCAAGATCTATCTTCTACTGGCTTCTTTTTCTCCTTTGCCATATCAATAGACTCAGCAGAACTACCTCCATAACCTAAAGCTTCAACCGCTTCTGGTTCCATAATTTCTCCATTGCTATTTACTACCTTTTGTTTTACTTGCTTTTCAAACATAGTGATAATTTCTTCATTGGAAATATCATCTAGATTTTTATTAAGCTTAGATTTTAAGGCAGATAATGTAGCCCTCTTGTTATAT
>CAYOIL010000255.1:1272-6075 GCA_964403985.1 uncultured Saprospiraceae bacterium | reverse complement strand
GCTTCAGGAAGAAGATATTATAATTGAAGTACAACAATTGGGAGAGGAACCAGTAGATATTACGGGAATGAGGCTGGATGATGTGATTCGAATAATAAGAGGTGATAAGGGAACAACAGTCATTTTGAAAGTAAAAAGAGCTGGTGGAATTTCTCAAAAAATACAAATCGTTAGAGATGAAATAATATTGGAAGATGCGTTGGCAAAGTCAGCTATTTTAGAAGTTGATAAGCAAGTCAAAAACATAGGCTACATTCATTTACCTCTATTTTATGGGACATTTGAAGGAGGGAAGAGCTGCGCTGAAGACGTAGAGAAAGAAATTGAAGAATTAAAGAATGAAGGAGTTGAAGGAATCATTCTTGACCTTCGATATAATAGGGGAGGTTCACTGCCTGATGCGATTGATATGGCTGGGCTATTTATCGAGAAAGGTCCTGTCGTTCAAGTAAGTGATAATAAAGGAAATGCTGAAGTTTATAAGGATGAAAATGCTCATGTTTCTTATGATGGTCCTTTAATTGTTTTAGTAAATAGCGTTAGTGCTTCTTCTTCGGAAATTGTTGCAGGTGCATTGCAAGATTATAAAAGAGCTGTAATTGTGGGTGGGCCCAAAACATATGGTAAAGGGACTGTGCAAGGTTTATTTGACCTTGATAGAATGATACAGGATAATGATGCAATAAAACCATTGGGACAAGTAAAATTAACTGTTCAAAAGTTCTATAGAATTTCTGGTAAGAGTAACCAATTAAAAGGAATTATTCCCGATGTCATTATTCCAGATGAGTTTTATAATTATGACTATGGCGAGAATGAATATGAAGATGCATTATCCTATAGTGAAATAAAGCCGTTAAAGTACAAGCAGGATGTCTATACTTCCAAAAATCTTGATGAGTTAATGTCAAAAAGTACTGCTAGAACTTCTACAGATGACAAATTTTCTAAAGTAAAAGAATACAGTCAATTATTAGTGGATCAAGAAGACGATACTAAAGTCTATTTAGACTATGAAGAGTATGAAAAGGATATTGATGTTATGGCAGATAAAATGAAGTCATTGAAAGACGTTTTTTCTGAATCTGCTGGAGACGTATTTGTGAAAAATACAGAGGAAGACCAAGTTTATATTGATGAATTTGATTCAAGAAAACAAAAGAATATTCGTTTTATGGAATCTCTTATGAATGATATTCAATTACGTGAAAGTCTTTTAATTATGAAAGATATGATTGCTGAAGACAAAAGGTTAGCACAGAAATAGGAGGTTATTTGATTTTGGGCTTTAAAGCCCAAAATATTAAAAGTAACAGTGATTATTGATACTTATTGGTTAATAAACGGATCTATTCAAGCAACGCTACTATTTCTTTGAACCCCTTTTCCTTAGCATAATCTATCGCTGTCAGCCCTTTCCCATCTTTTAGCTTTGTATCCGCTTTATGTCCTCTTAGTAATTCTACCATCTGCTTCTGACCAAACATACACGCAAACATTATCGCACTGTTACCATGGGCGTTTATCGCATTTATTTCTGCTCCATGATCAATTAGAATCTTTGCTGTTTCCAAATGACCTTTAAAACAAACTCCCATTAATGCCGTATTCCCCGCAACATCTCTAGCGTTCACATTAGCACCCTTCTCCAAAAGAACTTTAGCCACTTCGAAATTTTGCAGATATGTTGCCATTATCAAAGGTGTAAAACCTTTCTCATTCTTTGTATGTATAAGCTGTGAATTAGCCGCTATTGCTTTATTTATTGCTTCTAAATTGCCTGTTCGTATCAGATTAAAAAAATCCATCTTTTAAAATTTATTGCAAATGTAGTTTTAATCTTTTCATCAATCAAATCAATAATTCTTATCTTTGAATAGATTTTATTTATAGATGAATTTTTCCCAATTAGAATACCTTATTTCTTTACATAAGCTAAAGCATTTCGGAAATGCTGCCAAAGAGAATTTTGTAACTCAACCTACACTCTCTATGATGATTAAAAAGCTTGAAGAAGAATTAGGAGCCGAAATTTTCGATCGTTCTGTTTCTCCTCTTCGTACAACACCTTTAGGTTTAAAGATAATTGAACAAGCTAAGTCTATTTTGTTGGAAAAGAGAAAGTTAGAGGATTTAGCCGAAAGTGAAATGGAGTCTTTTGAAGGGGAGATGTCTATTGCCGTAATTCCTACTTTAGCCCCTTATTTACTTCCTATAATTCTTCCAGTTATTCAATCTTGTTTTCCCAAATTAACTTTGACGATCATAGAAGCAACAACGAGTACAATTGTAAAGAATATATCCGATACTCAAATAGATTGTGCAATCCTTGCTACACCTTTAACAAATGATGATCTAATTGAGCATCATTTGTTTCAAGAAGCATTCTATTTATATTCAGATGGAAATTCTACACTTTCAGAAATTAATCCCAAAGACATCAATATGGATCGTTTGATTCTGCTAGAAGACGGGCATTGTTTACGATCGCAAGCGTTAAATTTGTGTAATTTAAAAGCTGAGCACGAAAGCATGACTACGTATAAAATAGGAAGTATTGAAACAGTCATTAACTTGGTCAATCAGAATCAAGGATCTACAATCATTCCAGAACTTGCAATTCATCATTTATCAGCTTCAGGAAAGAAAAGACTAAGGAATTTAAAAGCTCCTGTTCCTGTGAGACAGATTAGTTTAGTTCATCATTTTACTTTTCATAAAAAAAAGCTAATTGAACAATTAATCTTTGAAATAGCAAAAGCCGTTCAGCCATATATCCAATTAAATAACAAAACAAAAGTAATTCCAATATGAAATTCATTTATTTCCTCGCATTCATCTTATTAGTTTCCTGTCAATCTCCATCGACAGAGTTATCAACTAGCGCTATTTCTGCTATTAAAACGTCCATAACAGATGTTATGAATACACAAGCACTTGATTGGTCAAAAGGGGATATTGATGCCTTCATGGAAGGATATTGGAAAGATGAGAAACTACGATTTGTTGGATCTAGAGGTATAACATACGGTTGGGATCAAACAAAAGCTAATTACAAAAAAGGATATCCAGATAAAGCTGCGATGGGATAATTAAAATTTGATATTAATGATATCGATGTTTTAAGTGATGATGCAGCTTTACTTTTAGGTGGTTTTACCTTATTCAGAGCGACCGATACTTTGTCTGGAAATTTCACCTTGACATGGAAGAAAATCGAAGAAAAGTGGTTGATAACTAGTGATATGACCTGTGGGTAGAGCCCTTTATTTTCTGCTTCTTTTACTTTGGACTAGTCCTTGATACTCTTCTCTTTCGAGTGCGTACCATTTGCAATCTATTCCATCATCGAAAAGGTTGCCTTGTTTTTTTAGTTGTAAGCCAAGATTTTCTAGGACCTTACAAGAGGCAATATTTTCAGTAAAAGCCACACCAACTATTTTAGGTAATTTCAAAACATTGAAACCGTAAAATATAAAAGGAAGAGAAGCTTCTGTTGCTATTCCTTTTCCCCAATATTTAGGAAGAAACCGATATCCAATATCAGTTACGTTCCATTCTTTTTCAAACTTTAAGCCGGCAAAGCCAATTAGCTTCTTATCCTTTTTATAGATTACAGCCATACGCGCATATCCATAGGTATCATATTCAGGTAACCATACATTTTTTATAATATTCTCTGCTTCCTCAACGGAAGAAATTGTTTTATCTCCTGTAAGTTTGATAACCTCTTCATTACTGCCAAATTCTAGTACAGCAGCTGCATCTTCTATGGTAAATCGTCGGATCTTTAGTCTTTTAGTCTCGAATAACATGTGTGATCATTTTGAATATTAATGTAAATTGGAACAAAAGTAATGAAGAATGAATAAGAGGTTGCAATATATTCTTCTTGATTAAAAATCAATTTAAATATATCAAAAGTAGATTTGTAAACTACTCATATAATAATTGAATACATAAGCTTTATTAAGTTGTTGCAATTTATATTTCTACTGGTTTTATAACTTTGCTAATCCCACTTTCATTAAATGCTTCGATAGTGACATAGTATTTTTGATCGACATTTAATGCTCTCAATTCATAGTTATTTTCATAAACCATGAGGCTATTATTCATTTTGTCAGGGTGAATTCCCCAATAAATCACATATCCTTTAGCAGATGTATTAACATCCCATTGAAGTGTAGCGTTTCTTTCGTCACTCTGTCTTTTAGCTTTGAAATTTGTAATGGATTTTGGGGCTTGACCCTCTGCTTTACCAAAAACTCTAAATTCAGAAAGTGAGAGAAACTCTTGAGAAATGTATTGATTTCTATAACGTACAAACTGAAAATTTACAGGAGTTTCAAGTTCAATATAGGCATGAGGTTGATCTTTGTTATTTTTGCTATAGTCAGCTATAATTTCCCAATTATTTCCATCATTAGAAGCTTCTATATAAAATTGATGCACTAAAGTATCTGGTCGCCCATAAATAGAACTATTGTAATCGTTGAAATTCAATTGAATGGCATGAATTTTCATCTGTTCTTTTAAATCAATTGCAATTGTAATATCTTTTTCATTTCCATCGGCAACCCAGTATGTTCTTATATTTTCATCATTCATTGAAGTAGGTCCATATCCAGCTGTTTCTTGTTCGAGCATAAAGCCAGTATCGCTTTCGTCTACTGTATTTGGTTGTACATTTTGTAATTGACTTGAAGTAGAGATAGGTTTATTGTGTGATAATAACATCCAGCCAGTGAATCTATTTTTATGATCTTTCGTTTCTACAGATGGTAAATAATGTGGATAATC
>CAYOIL010000255.1:0-1262 GCA_964403985.1 uncultured Saprospiraceae bacterium | reverse complement strand
TATACGAGTATAGCCAGGATTTTCAAAGCTGTGGGAAACAGACCTATTCTTCTCTCGAATTTATAATTTACAGAAATGGGCATACTCGCAAAATGCCAAAATCTATTGTTGTTATCTTTCATTGTACTTCCATGACCAGCTCCAGTTAAAAACCCTCCTGGTTTATAAGATATTGGGTTATATGAAGCATATTCGAAAGGACCTAAAGGGTTTTTACTGGTGTAAACGCCATCTCCATATACATTCCATTGCGTTCCTGGAGCACTATATTCTAAATAATATGTTCCATTGTGTTTTGTCATCCATGGGCCTTCAATATATGGTTTAATATCAGATTTATGATCTTGTCCGAATCTTTCCCATCCGTGTTTCTCGGCGTTTAAATTAAATAAATCTATCTGCTTTCCTATTGGTGAATAATAATGGCTAGCATCTAGTTCTATTGCTCTTATGGGAAATAAATTACTTGATTCTTCATATAAATAGACCTTGTCATCTTCATCAACAAATAAGCATGGATCTTGGATAGATAGAGGTAAGACATTGTAATTAGTCTGCCATTCACCATTTTCTGGATCGTAAGTCTCTATTATGGGGCCATTTCCTGATGGATCACCATAAACTATAAGCTTATTTTTATATACCGCTGCAGCAGGTGCAATACATCCTCCAAAATACCATGATTTTGGCTTTATAAATTCCCAATTGCTAAGATCATCACTCATCCAATATCCGTTTGATCTTGTAACAAACATGTAATATTTTCCTTTATAATTTACTACTGCTGGATCCGCACCTGAGCGATAAGAAACTTTTCGATAAGCATAATGAGACATATAACTGTAGTCAATATCTATTGGGTTACAATATGTTTTACTTCTTATGAAATAAGTACCTGTTTCATTTTCTTTTGGGCTACAGCCCAAAAGAATTAATATAAAACAAGTAATTAAAGTAGATATATTCATTATGCATTTTATTTCAGTTAGTATGCCATTTCATATTAACCGTATTATTCTAAATTAAAACTTAATATTTCTACTTCTACTGAATTTTTCCCAATCATTAATTCAAATTGTCCAGACTCACTTCCATATTTTAATTCTGAGTTATAGAATCTCAGCATATCTTCTCTAATCTCAAAATCTACAGTTTTTGTTTCATTTGGTTGAAGTTGTACTTTTTTAAAACCTTTTAATTCCTTCATAGGTCGACTAATACTAGCTTCTACATCTCTTATGTATAATTGCACTATTTCATTT
>CAYOIL010000254.1:0-6138 GCA_964403985.1 uncultured Saprospiraceae bacterium | reverse complement strand
TAGAAACAGAATATATCAATGATGTAGAAGGTGAAATAATAAATCTCCCAATGGGTGATAATATTGTAACCTTGATTGCAACTGATGATTCAGGTAATTCTTCTACTTGTGAGTATATAATAACTGTTGAAGACCTTACGCCACCTACACCAATATGTGATAGTGAAACGGTAATTCCATTACCACAAGAAGGATATATTGATGTTTTAGCTGAAGCTTTTGATCAAGCATCATATGATTTCTGTGGAATTGAAAGCTTCGAAGTAAGAAGAATGAATCCTACTTGTGAATCTAGTGATATTAATTTTGGGCCAAGCGTAAAATTCTGTTGTGAAGATATAGGGCAAGAAATTATGGTTGTATTACGTGTGATTGATTTCGCAGGAAATTATAATGACTGCATGGTTAGTGTAGAAGTTCAAGACAAAATTGGCCCTACATTATTAGCTGGACTACCTGATATTACAGTAAGTTGTGAATACCCTATATCTACAGATTTTCCTGAAGCTTTCGGTAAGGTAGTTTCAGATTACGACGATAGAGATAGTATTATTATCACAGCTGATTATGTTGAATTTTATGGTGATCCACTTGATGCCTTAGTAATTGATAATTGTGTAGAAGTACTTAGTGATGAAATAGATACAACAACGCTTAATGCATGTGGTCTTGGAAGTATGATGCGAACGATCACTATTGCAGATGCACAAGGAAATGATTTAGTATTAACTCAGTTAATAACTCGAATTAATATTGATCCTTTTAATGAAGATGATATTACGTGGCCTGTTGATTATGATGCTCAGGATATATGTTCTATTGATAATTTACAACCAGAAGATTTACCAGAAATAAATGCTTTCCCTTCATTAAATAATACCGCTTGTGACCAAGTAGGATGGTTGTATGAAGACGATGTTTTCGACTTAAGTGGAGGAGATGAAGCTTGTTTTAAAATTTTAAGAACATGGGAAATTGTAAACTGGTGTCAAAAAGATGATGATGGAAATGCTGAAAAGTTTACACATGTTCAAGTAATTAAAGTAATAAATACTGTTGGTCCGGAAATGACTGGAGATTGTACGAATCGTTCAGAATGTAGTTTTAGTAATGATTGTGGTCCTGAATATATTGAACTTGTCAACAATGCATTTGATGAATGTACGGATAGCATCAATTTTATATGGGAATATTCAATTGATTTGAATTCTGATGGAACAATAGATATAATAGGACAAACAAATAACGCAAGTGATTCTTATCCTCTTGGATTGCACACTATTTATTGGTCGGTACTCGATCAATGTGGAGGATCTTCAACTTGTTCTTACACATTTGAATTGATGAATTGTAAAGAACCTACTGCATATTGTTTAGATAATATTACAGCTGATCTTACACCTATGGATTTGAATGGTGATGGAGAAGTAGATACCGAAATGTTGTTCTTAGCTCCTTATATGATTGATGCTGGTTCGCAATCTGCTTGTGGAGGTTCAGTTATGATCTCATTTAGTGAAGATGTGAATGATACCATTAGAACATACGATTGTTTTAACATTTGCTTAAACACTGTTATGTTGTGGGTTACTGATGAATTAGGAAATCAATCCTTCTGCACAACATCAATAGATGTACAGGATAATAATGAATCAACTTTCTGTGAAGAAGAAATTGCTTCATCACTCGAAGGAAATATTTCAACTTCAGCTCCAGTCGAAATGGAGGACGTGATTGTAACTATTAATGGAGGTGAAATTGCCACTACAGATATTGAAGGGAATTATGCTTTTGCGAATTTGAATAATGGAGAGATGTATTCACTTATTCCATCCAAACATGATGAAGCAATTAATGGACTTTCTGTTGCTGACATTTTATTAATCCAACGTCATATTCTAGGGCTTCAGCCATTAACTGATCCTTATAAAATTTTGGCTGCCGATGTGGATCAATCCCAAAGCGTAAATGGAACAGATATCTTAATAATTAGAAAAATATTATTGGGTCATTATGATGAGTTTCCTGCAACTGAAGCATGGAAGTTTTACATGGATGAAGAGTTTATAGATGAATCTTGGCCATGGGCAAATACGCTTCATGAAGAATTTGAAGATGTAGTAAATGGTCAAACAATGGTTGATTTTGTAGGGGTGAAAATGGGAGATGTAAATCAAACTGGTCCAGTAAATGGATTGCAAGAAAATGATGTAAATACCCGTAGTGCGGTAGAATTTGTTATAGAAGATGCGACTTATACTAAAGGAGATTTGATCGAAATTCCAGTGTTTTTGGGTCAAGCCCAAAAACTGGATGGTTATCAATGGGAGCTTCAGTGGAATTCCGATAGAGCGGAGTTATTGGATGTAAAATCCAACCTTAATAATAAGTCTTTACATTATATAATTGATGAAAATTCAGCAAGCCTTAGAATTATAGCTTATGGGGAAAGTACTGTTGATTTAGAATCTGAAGAAATGCTCTTTAGCTTTTTGGCGGAAGCCAAAGGATCAGGAAAGGTATCAGAGTTAATTGATAACTCTAGAGAACCAAGAATCCCTAGTGAATGGATTTCAGGATTAGATAGTAAATCAATTGCTATACAGCTGAATTCAGAGCAAGGAGAAGAGGAAATGTTCCGATTTGAAGTTGCTCAGAATGTACCAAATCCGTGGGATGAAATGACTACAATATTAATTTCATCACAAGTTAGTTCAAGTGCTAAGGTTTCGATTATGAATAGCGTAGGGCAAGTTTTGTATGCAAGTGAAATTGCAGTAACAGAAGGATCAAATGAATTAGTTATTTACCCTGAAAGCCTTGATGGCAATGGGGTGTATTATTATTCTGTTGAACTGGATGGGCAAACAAGAATGAAGAAAATGATTCTACTAAGGTAGAAATAAGATAAGATTGAGTTTCAAAATAGCTTAATTCTAATGGCGCTTTCGACTAAGGCAAGATAAGGATAAAGTTATCCCGACCGGAGTGAGATCCCGGTTGGGTTTTTAGAAAAGAATTTTGAAATTCAATGAGTTATTAAAAAAGTTTAATAATTCGAAAGTTAACTACACAGGTTCGTTCGATTAACGGACTACAAAATAAGATTGAGTTTCAATAACTATTTTTTAGGCACTTTCGACTAAGGTGATACAAGAAAAGAGTTATCCCAGCTGGAGTGAGATCCCAGCTGGGTTTTAAAAAATGAAACTCATTATCTATTGAAAATTCGACACTTTCAATAGAAAAGAAACTACACATATTCTCGTCAAGCTTATTGATGATTATTATTCAAGATAAGATTGAGTTTAAAACTAGTTCTATGCGCTTTCGACTGAGGCAAAATGAGGACAAAGTTATCCCGACTGGAGTGAGATCCCAGTTGGGTTTTTTTTGTTATCCTGAGTTCAAAGTTACCTTGCTTATGCTTGTTGAAGATATGCAAGTGTTTGAAAATGGAGTCTTGAAATTTGAATAAACGAATACAGTTTAATTAGCTAGAATTCAATAAGATCGAACTTAGTCAATTAGGTTATCGGAAGAAAGAAATCGCTTGCTTTTTTTAGCGATATTAATAAAAGGTTTTTCTACAAAGTTATAGAGTAGGGTAGCGCTTAAAATTGTAGCAATAATAACAGCGAGCAATAAGAGTCCGAATCCTAAATAGAAATTTGGAAATAAGTTGATTAGTTTGTCCCAATAATCCATAACAAATACGACAAATATCCAGTGCATAAGGTAAATGGAATATGATATTTTACCTAAGAAAAGGAGTGGTTTTGTGTTTAATAGTTTTTGGGCTGTTTTATTGCTAATTATCCATAAGAGAATCACTGCACTTGCAAGTCCCGTAAAATGAAAGAAATCGAGCTTTAGTAAGTCAGCAACATGTTGATAGCCGACAGGAAATGAAGAAATTCTATCGAAATGCCTGATAGAGAAAAATAAGCAAGTCCCTATTAAAATAGGAATATTCCAATTCTTATATTTCCAAGTTTTCCATGAGAAAGTAGTTGCTTCTTTATAGTAAAAAGAAAGAAGAGTACCTAGTACAAAATGAAAGATAAACATTGAAATATAACTGCCTAGATAGAAACTAATAGGAAGGAACCACCATAGGATTTTTACTGATTTTCTTCCAGCCATAATTAGAAAAGGCATTAGTAATGAAAGTGCCATCTCAACACCTAGAGTCCAGCCTGGAATATAATATTTATGCATATTCCTCACCATTGTAAATTCTAGTAGTAAATCCTTGTTGTCGAATAGGAAAATGTCTTTTAAAACACCTATTACTTGACCATCCATTAGTTCAGCTCGATTCCAATACAGAAAATTGAGTAGAATTGTGATAATGAATGCTGGATAAAGACGTAATATTCTTTTGTACGTAAAGCGTGGAAGATTTAATTGACTGTCCGAATGAAAATACTTGTAACTCAGCACGAAACCACTGAGGACAAAGAAAAAAGACACAGCATCGCTACCATTAAAAATTAGCGATGCTACATGATACTTTGTATAATCTCCCCATTTCCAACCAATAAAGTGATACACAACAACCATCATAGCCGCTATTCCTCTAACAGAGTCAAGGTATTCGAGTCTTGATGTATAATTTTTCATTTGGGAAGTTCGTAGTGCAAATTTAGAATAAAAAAGGAATTGGATGTTTTAGGCATAAATGAGATTAAATTAATACCGTCTACATCATGAATTATAAGGAAATAAATATCTATTTTTAAAGGGCAATAACAAGCTCAGTGCAAGACAAAAACAAGAAAGAGACGAACGACTAGAACTACTACCCAACATGGGAGAGGCTTATAGACTAAAGCTTCTCTTTTATGACTTTTGGGATATACAAAATGAAGAAGAGTCACAAGGGTTTTTAGCTTTCTGGTGTGATTTAGCTAAACATTCTAAAATTCAACCAATGATCAAGTTTGCTAAAATTGTAAATGCACATTGGACAGGGATAATAAATTACCTACAATGCAAAATATCTAACGGCATTCTTGAAAGTGCTAATAGTAAAATAAACTTAGCTAAGCGAAGAGCGAGAGGCTATAGAAATACAACTAATTTTATCAATATGATCTATTTCATTTGTGTAAACTTAAATTCAATTACCTACTCTATTTAATATAGAGCCATTAATCTTTTATCTGTTTTATCCAATTTGAATGATTTTTTGTTAATTTAGAGTTAGTCATACCTATTCAAATATTTCTTTTCAAAAAGAATACCTCACAAACATTTTTAATACAGTTTCTGTGAGTACCTAAAAGAAATCTAAACCATAAAAACCTTATATGAAAACTTTTCAAATTTTACTTTTCACTTTTTTAACTCATATTTGTTATTCTCAATGTTCTCAAAATACAATTCTTGGCTCAACAATAAATGAATTTGACTGGACAACTGAGTCTTTTAATATTTGGTTTAAAATTGATAATTCCCCACCAAAAGAAGCAAATATTCCTTCTCCTTTTTCAGGAATTGATAATTCGACAGAATTCAATACTGGGTTTCTAGCAGAGCAATTAGATAATTCTCCGGAAGATGGATGGGAAATTATTTACTATAATTTTGGTTCCGAAGATTTTGGAGTTGGCGCTCCTTACTTTCGCTTTGTATAATCGTTACACTGGCTTGTTTAGATTTATGATGTACATCACAGGGAAAAATGAAGCTTTTTCTGAGGCACTAATTAAAACTTATATGTCTGAAGTAGGTGGAAGTTTCAAAGTGTCAGCTATATTTGAAACACAAAATGCTATACATAATTCTTTAGATGATTTCGACAAAACAGGTGAGCTTAATTCTATAAATAAGTATAGTGAAAATTCAGGAATTTGGGTTCTTTCAGCGGAAAAATGAAAGTCACCCCTTATTTGAAGTTAGCTCTTGAGTTGGAAACTGAAGATTCTAATTCTATTGCTTATCTTAAGACTTACAAGATTAATATTACTAATCCAGAATATAATTGGAATTCAAAACCAACAAATAGTTTCTCAGGTATAAATGAAAGTTTAGAAATTAATTTTAAAGATATAAACGAAAATACTCAAACATGGGGAACTGTAGTTCCCCCAAAAAACTAGACTGGTACTTAAGTTTGATAAAACTTTATAA
>CAYOIL010000253.1:0-6142 GCA_964403985.1 uncultured Saprospiraceae bacterium | reverse complement strand
GTATAGCTATCAGTAACCCAATCTACATCACTTAAAAATTCAAATTCGAAGATATTTACGAATTGACCTGGAAGGTCTGCAGTTGCATTTGATAAACAAAAACAATCTTCAGGAAGCATTAAACTCATAACTGCAACTGGTGCAGGATCATGATCATCTTCATCTTCGATACCTGATCCAGTTACTAAATCATCAGAAGTTGATCCTACTTCACCACCAGCATCATTGATTTGTACAAAATCTGGTGTAGAATCATAGTCATCTTCTGATCTGTCATTTCCATTAAAATCTCTACTAGAAACAATTTCCGCTTCATTAATTATATTACTAACTGGTGCATCTTCTTTAAGCCTACATATAATATCAAACGATATTTCTTGTCCACCTGCAAGGCCAGTATTTGGCAATAAACCGTTCGTTCGTGACATCGTATATAATGGTAAACCTGAAACAGGATCTATGCTCCATCCTACACTAGGAATAAACTCTAAATTTGCAGGCAAGTAATCCCCTACTACGATTTCATCTGCAGTAATTGTACCTTGATTCAAAACCGTAATTTCGAAAACCACTTGTTCTCCAGGGCGTACAAAAGTCGATTTTGATTTTTTAACTAAAGCTAAATCAAACCTTTCTAGTCTTAATGATGCAGGATCATGATCATCTTCATCAATTTCTCCACCATTAAAAATTTCATTATCCGTCGGACCACTAGGGTCTCCTCCATTATCATTTGCTTTAATTTGATCCATTGTAGAATCATAATCTACAGCTAAGTCTCCATTTTCTAAATAAGCTGCACTTATTTCTGCAACATTAACAATCTCTGTTGCTATTCCATCCGACTCTACTACTACATCAAGCTCAACTTTAGCTCTTTGATCTGGGTTAATTGCCGGTATACTAATTGTATATACTCCATTAGATAAACTCCATTGACTAGGAGCTACAACTGCTAAACCTGCAGGTAAATAATCAGTCAGAACTACATGTTCAGCTAATACATTACCTTGGTTATATACATAAAATTCAAACTTAATTACATCTCCTTTCACGTATCCCGACTTAGCATTAACTATTTTTTTAGTTAAAGCTAGGTCGAATACATTTAAAGCAGCTGGATCATGGTCATCTTCATCGATAGTACCATCATCATCTACTTCATCATCGGTTATTTGAAATGGCTCTCCCCCTTGGTCATCGTTAATTCCGTCAGGCGTTGAATCAACATCATTACCTGGCTTGTTAAACTGATCGTCCGCGCTTTCAATTTCAGCGTAATTGATGAAATCTTCATATGAAAAACCTGGATTTATAAATAAGTGAATAAATATTTCTGTTGATTCTCCTGCTGCCAATTCTTCGATTTCATATGTAGCATAATCACTAAATATGTCCCAACCGTTATTGATTGCAGATGTCATTCTTAATCCTTCAGGTAAATAATCTCTAACTACAATATTCTTCGCTCCTATCTCCCCTTGATTAAAGATTGTAATTTTATAAGTTGATTGAGCATCAACTTTAGCATATGGAGAAGTTACTAACTCCTTTCTTAGTGCTAAATCAAAATTCCCTGGTGTTGTCAGACCTAAATCAAATTTATGGTCATTCGTACCTAAGTCTCCCGTAATTACTTCAACATATCCTAAACCGTCAATTGCTGAACATACATTTTCAGAAATTATAGCATCACTATCACTAGCATTTGGATATGAAGTATAACCTATATCATTTGTTGTTAATAATAGTGTTTCATTATTTAATGTCAATGCTCCAGTATTATCATCAAATTGAGTACCTGAGAATGCTACAAAATAAGTCGTATATGGTGAAAGTCTATCATTAACATTATCTCCATTTTCATCTACATTACTACTATTGAACACATAATATCCATTAGAATCAGTAGTTGTAGTTCCTATTTTTTCACAATCGTCATTATAAATATCTAAGATTATTCCACCAATTCCATTTTCTGTAGGATCTTGCTTTCCGTTTTTATTAGCATCTAACCATACTAAGTTACCTATCTCAAGTTCAGGCCTATCTTCTAACATAGTTAAACCACCAAATCCAGTAGCTTTTCCAAGATTCACAACTGCTTCATCAGAATATAATTCTAATGCTGCTTGGATACTTCCATCAACAGTACTATATCTATGCAAACCACCTGAATATACTTTCAATAATGGATCAAATACAGCTGATACCACTTCACTTTTACCAGGAACAACATGAATTGAACCTAAAGAAACTTCATTGTGATATTCTTCATCCTCTGGGAAAAAATCATCTCCAAAAAATTCTCCTCCACCTGGACCTTCTCCATTATTTGTCGACCTTCCAGTTCTTCCATTTGCTACTCCTCCATTCTCTAAAGTCCATGCACCGTTATTTTTATATACAACTAAAACATCTCCTTTTTGATCTGGAAACTTTACATCTTGATTACAGTATCGATTACCTTTTCTATCATTTAATGATATTATCATTTCGTCATCATTGATGAATTCAATATCTGTTAACCAATGTTGGATTTTTAATACGAAATTTACTAATACATTATCTGTCCAAGAACCTATGTTATAGTTCGTAGAAAAAACTAACGTTTCTTGAGATGTTGCCAAGTCATACTCAACTATGTGAATACTTGAATTCGTATTTATACCATCATAAGTATCTTTAATTAAAGTAAATCCTACATATAATTTATTCTTATAGTATTTCAATGCAAAAGCATGAATCTCTTCATCCATAGCTACAGTTGGCAAAACACTAGTAAGTGTATTTATTTCCCTTGTAGTTGCTACCGTAGGATTAGCTGTATTTATACCAACAACCGAATTGTTTGCTATATTAACAACATATAGAGTTTTTTCATCGTCACTTATCTCTATAGCACCTAAACCTTCTCTTCCCACTTGATTACCATAGTCACAATGCTCAACATCTGTATATGTTAGAGCTGGCATCGTAATTCCTAACTGAGACAATCTTGCAAATAATGATGTTGCACCTGTTGAAACATTTGTTTTATATATAGCATCATGCATTAAAGCCCCACTTACAGGATCTGACTTTAAACTAGCAAATTGCTTTACAAATGCTGCACTATATACTGTATTGATTTGTGAATGGTACGCTAAACCCCAAACTGAACCAGTTCCTAGTTTATCGGCTTCCATTCTACCAGATGAACTACTATTAAAGTTATGATCAACAGCAACAATTGTCGCCATATTAGTATATTCGGATTCTTGCCCTTGCACATAACATGTAATTGCTAATTCTGGATCTACACCATAAAATACTTCTTGAGTTACAATTCCAAAGTGAATATCACATTCACCTGCAACTGCATTTCTTACAGAAGTACGATTATCTGATCCTAAAGGACCATCAATTTGAGAAGGCATAGTTCTAAACTCAACCCGGAATGTTGAATTAGCAGTTAAACCATCTAAGGTATAATTACCTAGAAGATCAGTTATTGTATTATCAACAAGCTGACCTAAATCATTAAATGCATGTACAATTACACCAGAAGCACCTCCAGAATCATCCATTACACCATTTTGATTGTCATCAATAAATACTGTACCTGAAATTTCGGTGGGAACTGAATTGCATTGTGCATAAACAGAATTAGCGGTGAATGCCATTAAAGCAAAACCGCTTAAAAGGATTTGAAATCCTCTTACATAAATGTCTCGTAGTTGTCTCATCATTAGATAGACGTTTTTAGCGTAAAAATCAATAAATATGAACGTACACTGCTCCCGCAGAAGACGTTACATCTTTCGTATTGTTCTATTAAAAGATAATACCTCAAGTAAGGGAATATCCTTAAGGTTTACTGTTTATATTAAGGATTTATGTAATGTGTATTTTAATGTTTTAGCGTAGAATACACATTACATAATATGCAAATATATAAATCTTATTTATTATAAACCAAAATTTTAACAAAATATATTACATTTTTTTATAATATGTTTTCACTTCAATAATAAACGGTTCCATATTTATCTCCGCTTTTACTCCTGTTTTCAAACATAATTTCTAATTTCGCCCTATGGATTATCCTATATTATCGTTAAAAAAAGGTAGAGACAAAGCACTTGAAAGACTTCATCCGTGGATTTTCAGTGGAGCATTTCATAAAACCAAACATGATCTCGAAGAAGGTTCTATTGTTTGGATTGCAAATAATGATGGTGACATTTTAGCTACTGGACATTATTCTAATGCATCCATAATGGTTCGAATTCTCACTTTCGAAAAATCTATCATTGATGCTTCTTTTTACAAAAAACAAATACAAGCTGCTCTTGACTTTCGTCAAAATGCCTTACAAATACCAAACAAACAAACCAATTCATATCGTCTTTTTGCAGGAGAGGGTGATAACTTATCCGGTCTAATAATTGATGTATATAATCTGAATGCTGTTATTCAATGTCATACAGCTGGAATGTTAAAAGCTAAACAAGAAATCTGCCAAGCTTTAAAAGAAGTATTTAATGGAGAACTAAAAACTGTATTTCTGAAATCTATTCACGTAAAAGGTCATGAATATGAAAATGAATTCCTTTTTGGTGATACAGAAGAAACAACAATTTTAGAAAACGATATTAGTTTTAAAGTAAATTGGCTAAAAGGCCAAAAAACTGGTTTTTTTCTCGATCAACGAGATAATAGAGAATTGCTTAAAAGTTTCGCGAAAGATAAGTCTGTACTAAATACATTTTGTTACACAGGAGGATTTTCTGCCTATGCTCTTGAAGGTGAAGCTAAAAAAGTTGTCTCTATTGACATTTCAGATTCTGCAATAGAAATGACTAACATTAATGTAGACTTGAATAAAAATAGCGAAAGAAATACCAGCATCACTGCTAATGTTCTTCAATATTTAAAGGAAGTTGAAAATGATACTTTTGATATTATCGTATTGGATCCTCCTGCTTTTGCTAAAAATCGGAATAAAACACACAATGCAATTCAAGCTTATAAAAGAATAAATCGAATCGCAATACGTAAAATAAAATCTGGCGGTTTAATATTTACTTTTTCATGCAGCCAAGTTATAGGAAGAGAATTATTTGATAATTCTGTTAGATCTGCAGCAATTGAAGCTGGTCGAAAGGTGAAAATCATCAAACATTTAAATCAATCTCCTGATCACGTCATTAATGCATTTCATCAAGAAGGGCATTATTTGAAAGGATTAATACTTTATGTAACAGATTAAGAATTTGTATTTGTATCTCTTACTAAAACATCATGAGCACCACCTTCAACAATACTTGTTGCTGAAACTAATGTGATTTTTGCATTTTCCATCAAATGAGGTAAAGTAAGAGAACCACAACTACACATTGTTGATTTAATTTTCCCCAAGGTAACCGCTAAATTATCTTTAAGCTTGCCAGCATATGGTACAAAACTATCTACACCTTCTTCAAATTTAAGTCCGTTTGTATCACTTCCCATATCATATCTTTGCCAATTTCGCGCTCTACTACTCCCTTCCCCCCAGTATTCTTTCATATAATAAAAATTAACAATGAAATTTCTCGTAGGACTTTCATCAAATCGAGCAAAATATCGTCCCATCATCATGAAATCAGCACCCATTGCAAGAGCTAAAACCATATGGTAATCTTGTGCAATACCTCCATCTGAACACAACGGAATATAGATTCCAGTTTTTTCAAAGTATTCGTTTCTAGCTTTTGCAACCTCTATAATTGCAGTTGCTTGCCCTCGTCCTATCCCCTTCATCTCGCGTGTAATGCATATTGAACCACCACCTATTCCTACTTTTATAAAATCTGCTCCAGCAGCTACCAAATAGTCAAAGCCCTCTTTATCTACCACATTTCCAGCTCCTACCAAAGCATCTGGATATTTATTTTTTATGTACTCTAATGTTTCTTTTTGCCATACTGAAAACCCGTCACTACTATCGATACACAAAACATCTGCTCCTGCTTTAAGTAATGCTGGCACTCTTTCCTTATAGTCCCTTGTATTGATTCCTGCCCCTACATAAAGTCTTTTATCAGAATCTGACATTTCCAAAGGATTAGGGCAAAATAATATTGTTTCGATTCCTGTTGATGAGGAAGAGCGAATG
>CAYOIL010000252.1:5462-6174 GCA_964403985.1 uncultured Saprospiraceae bacterium | reverse complement strand
ATCCTCGCCTATACCAAGGTCAACTATAACTTCATTATCTTCATTGAATACATTATCACCTCCTACAGGAGAAGTATTTTCTTGATTAATTAGAACAACGGTGTGTTCCCCTGAAGATAAATTTTCAAACAAATAAAGTCCATTTTCATCCGTAAAAGTTTTACCAACAAAATCATTTCCCTTATATAATTCAACTTCAATATTTTCTTGTGTCTCCTCGTCATCTCCTTGAATTCCATTTCCATCACATTCAGACCAAATAACTCCCGAAATAGAAGAACTTGCAAATAATCCTGCATCTATATTTAAAATAGAATCTCCACCTGATACATAGAATACATCAGAAATGAAATTGGAATTAAAGTCCGAATTTAATGAATCATTATTTGTTACAACAGTAGTTATATAATCACTTGTCTCTATTTCAAGGTAATAATAACCTTTTTCTAAATTGGCAAATTGATAATATCCATTCCCCGTTGAAGTTGTCGAACTAATAAGTTCTTGAAGAGGGGTATATAAATTTAAAACAACTCCTGATAATCCATCTTCATCCGCATCCTGTAAACCATCAAAATCCGAATCAAACCATACATAATCACCAATAGAAGCAGGACTACAATCCTCCTTTAAAAATGTTCTAGAACAGTATAAAGTATCTGTAGATCTTATAATTTCAAGATCGACTTCTAATAAGCCAATAGCAGCTTGA
>CAYOIL010000252.1:0-5452 GCA_964403985.1 uncultured Saprospiraceae bacterium | reverse complement strand
CTTGAGTAAAATCAAGGTTTAAAATTCTATTGTTTTCGTTACTATTTATAACCTTTACATGATCAGGAAATGTCCAGTTATACTCGATTGCTCCATCTACTTCATCATTGTAAATAGCGACACATTCATGTCCACAAACTGAATACAATGGTTCATAATAAACAATTAAAGAAGCATGATCAATCAATACTTCTAATGAATCAGTCTCTGAGTCATTTTCAACTTGAAGTGCGAAAGAAAGTCCATTTTCATTCAATAATTCATAAGTAGGATCCATATTCCAATCCGTAAACTCATATCCATAACTCCAAGTGTGTAGTTCTTCATCCCATGGTTCAGAAATTACTGACTTATCTGCAAGGTTATTACCAATAGGACTTCCGTCCAAAAGAAACTGAATTTGTTTTTCATCCAAGAATTCACGATTGGAAGAGGCGCCAGTAATTTCAAATTGAATACCAGCTATTCGAGCCCCCAAAGGAATATCAAAATAAAAATCATTGAAGACAAGCTTGTTTGATTTTTCACCAGGAGCTAAATTAATTGAAGTAAGCTCTCCATCAAAGCCAGCTGCATTTTCTGAATTCAACCATGTCGTCAACCCAGCAATATCTGAAACAGTTATATGTGTAGGTGCAAAATTTTGTTGAATAATGTCAGGTTCGATGTCGGTACGAATCAAACAAGGATCATTGGAAAATCCAGAAGAAAAAGAAAAGAAAATACTAACTAAGACTAAGCTTAGAATCCGAAATTGTTGTGTATAAATACTAACTGTCATTATATAGTCTGATAAAAATTAATCAAATAGACTATTATCATTTTAGCATTGCAAGGATAATCAGGTCTTGATCTCAATGTTTGTTTACATTAAAATCTAGTGGTTTACAGTGGAGCAAATATATATTAAATATTTTAATAATATGTTAGTTTTCCTTTGTTTATATAGGATTCTGGAAAAATGTTTGGCAACTTCTTCCTAGAATAAATAATTAGCTTATTTAAATAAGCTGCCAATTGCATAAATCTTAAGCTTTTTTACACTTATTTAATCGACCTTTTATGGGAAAAAGACTATTCTTTCGGAAGACTAGAAATTTAGAATATCAGCAGCTAAAAATCCTAAACTACTG
The DNA here is from genome assembly GCA_964403985.1 of uncultured Saprospiraceae bacterium. GTDB lineage: Bacteria > Bacteroidota > Bacteroidia > Chitinophagales > Saprospiraceae > JAHDFB01. The sequence continues at coordinate 4,319 of CAYOIL010000252.1, read as the reverse complement.
ATATTCTAATATGATAATTTACTTAGCTTGTAAATTGCGTATCAAACCAAAAACAAGGCTGATGATAAAAATGAAAATTCCATATAATGTCGTAATCATTGATACTTTCAATCCTCCTGCAAGAATTTGAGGAGAAATTCCTTCTTCCATAAGTTCCATAGTAGAAAACGCACTAAATAATCCTATAAGTTGCCCTAGAATTCCTACAACTAAAGCTAATAAACCAATAGATTTCATAAACTTCAAACTTTTAGAATCTTTAAATGATCGAATCCCAAAAACAATAACTCCGATAAAAAGCAAACTAAGTAGACTCATAAAAAGAAGGCCTCCTTGCATAAAAAAATCAAGCATATCTAAATATTTTTTAGTTTTTAAAACACATCTTTTAATTGATCACAAGATGATATCTTATTGAAAATTATTAACAATCCAAATCTCATAAAAAGGAGGCCTTGAAGCAAGGTAGAATCCAGTCAAAAACCTGCAATCTACCGTAATTAAGTCATTCTAGGATTTCTTTTAACTACTTTTGAGATAGTGAATAAAAATGTCAACATAATATATTGGGTAATAATTGCTGTTCTAATCATCTTGTATTTTATCGTACAAGGTACTACTTGGATACAAACAATTTACTTTGTTTCTTCTCTGCTTCCTATTGCAATAGGATCATCATATTTTTTTAATCGCATCTTAATACCGAAATTTTTACTACCTAAGAAGTACGGTCTTTTCATACTGTATACAAGTTACTCTATAATTATTTCCTTGTATCTTGAAACACTCATGTTGTTTCTTTCATTAATTGTCTTTAGTTATTTCCAACAAGAAGGGAAAAATGTGCTAACGATTGACAGTATTTCTTTAGCATTGATAATAATTCTAGCCGTTTTATGTCGTGCTTTTATTTCGATATTAAAGACTTACAGTGAGCAAGAAAATTATATAAAAGCTCTTAAAATTCAGAAATCTAAAAACGATACAAAAGCAATTCAGATAAAAGCAAATCGGACAAATCAGCAAATAATCCTGGATGAACTTATTTACATGGAGAGTTTAGGAGATCAATTAAAGTTTATTACAAAATCACGTGATATTATTAATAGAGATAAGATTAGTAAAATTCATGAAAGCTTACCAAATAATTTCATTCGCATTCACCGATCTTTTGTCGTTAATAAAAATTTTATCGAATCGTTTTCAGCTGACCATCTTATAATCCATGGAGAAAAATTACCTATAAGTAGAACATACAAGCAAAATGTCAAAGAGACATTTTCGTGATGAACTCTTTAAAGTTTTTGGGTTTAACCCAAATATTTTAATTTAATAATCTGATTTCAAGTTAAATTACGCAAATGCATAAGAAAGGTAATCTGGAACTCAGTTTAATACTACTGGAAAAATCTTTCTGTCAACATCTTCTTGATCTAGAATAACAAAATATATACCTGCTGGTAATTTAGATACATTTATACTTTTATTACATTTAAATCCTTCAATTTCCATTACAGTATGACCTTCTTGATTTATCATGGTAAATCTCAAATTCATATTCTGAGAATCTTCATGGTTAATTATCAAATAATCTGAAGCAGGATTAGGATAAATATAAAAATCTTCGGCTTCTCCTATAGGTTGAAAATGTTCAGCTAAGACTTCAGGAGAATTGAATAATTCATCTAGAAAACTTATCCTATTTTTTATGTAATTAAATGTATAATCCATATTTGTAAGATCAATAAATTCACATTCATTCAATTTCTTATGCTCCCTTTTATACACTCCGTTTGAGTTCAAATAAGAATAGTGTTTGGTAAATGAATCTTCAAGATACTCACGTGTTATTATATCTTGTCTTAATTGATTCCATCTATCAGCTAATAACTCGAAAAACTTGGTTTCTTCTTGATTACATAATAACCGATCATAAAACCCATTACTCAAAATATTTTCTGTACCTCCATTTTTTTCACCACTCCATAAAATTCCATAAGTGCCATCAAGATCCCATGGCACATAGAAATATGGATCATTTTCAGAATATCGAGCTAAGAAAGCATTTTTACCTACATTATCATATGCACTTAATAGATTAATGAAAATGAAATAGTTTACTGCATTATCAATGTTAAATCGATCTTCGTATTCAGAATAGAATTGTTCTTCTGGAGCATTAACTACAAAATCTACAAAACTGTAAATATTTTGCCAATCAAAAGATGGAGGATATGTGCATTCAAACCCATCCCATTCATTGCACGCATTGGTATAGGAAGAAACATAATCTAAGGTGGTAATACCCCAGTGAGCTCCTTTAAAAATTTCACCTTGTATGTATTGTTCAAATGACTCTTTGAGCTGTAATTGTTTACGATCTACTCGTTCACTTAAGGCATACACACCTTGATAATCGTCATTAATAAATACTTCAACATATTCTTGCTGAACGCCATTAAAAGCCTCCGGTTCTTGGCTTTGATAATGCAACTCATCTATTTGACTCCATAATTCGAAATTCATCTTACTTCTTACACGCAATGGTTGATTATACATTGCGTCTAAATTCCAATCATCATCATTTCTCATTCCTGCAAGTGCATAATCTTTTGTAATTAGACCAGATTCATCTGTCCAAAACTCAATTCTATAAGACTTTTTAGGAAATACTTGAGAATAACCTCCTCTGAATTCTATTCCCATAAAACCTTCTTCAATTATTCCTGAAGTTTCTACAAATGAAAAATAAGCAGAGACTCGAGGTTCATCAACTATAGTTTCAGAACTATGAATACGAAGTATAGGTAACTCGGTAAAGTATAAATCGAAGTGGTTATCAAAAACATCTGTTACTGCATATGATTTCCCCTTTACTATATCACCTATAGGAGTAACAAAGTCAAATGAGCCATTGGTAGTCTCTATACTGGCTTTAAGGCCTGGGAAATTTTCATTTATAGTAGTAATGTCTTGATTTATTAGAATGAGTTTCTCATCAAAATCAAGATTAAAATGATTTGGAATAATAGGGACTACTTCTTGAGAATGGGCTGAAAAAAGAGTGAATAAGCAGAATAGTAAAGTAAGAAATGCTTTAAATTTTATCATGAAAAGTTAGTTAAGTGTAACTAAATTTAACTATAAATAGTGCAGAATGAATTAGCGATAACGACATTTTAAATTTTGGGTTAAACCCAAAAGTTATTAATAAGCAAGGCGGACATTTTAAATAAAACTTTTAAGTCTAGGGGTTTAAGCCCAAAAAAACTTGGACTAATAATTGTGGTATTTAAAGTAATATGGCTAAATATAGTGTATATGTAATCGAATTATCCAAACGTGTATGGAACGATAGTGAAAAGTTCCGTTCGGCCAATCCACAATACAATGGAGTAAGCGAATGTCTCTATGTGGGAATGACAAGCCTTACACCAGATCAACGTTTTAAAAAACATAAAACGGGTGCTAAAAGTAAAAAGGGACATAAGATCTCCGCTTATTATGCAGAAAAATATGGTTTATACTTGCGTCCTAGTCTTTATGAAGAGTATAATCCCATTTCCTCAAAAGCCGAAGCTTATAAAATGGAAGAATGGTTAGCTAAAGAATTGAAGAAAAAGCGATATGCGGTGTGGTGGAATTGATTATCTATATAATCATCTCTTTCTTGAGATATCTCCACAAAATTGATAAATATTGAAATGAAGAATTAAATAATTTTAAATTAGCTATTTTGAATATTTATTTAAATAATCAAAATTTCAATAAAATATGTACTGATGAAACTGAAAGCTGCCATTAATTTTTCAATTCTTTTGTTCATGTACCTTTCAATATTTGTAAGTTGTAAAACAGAAAAAGATTTTTTTCCTCTTGAATTAGAAGTGGTAGAGAATATCTCACTTGTAGCAGTTGATTGCAAAGGTACTTATGAAACGATTTCTAAAAATTTTAAAATTGAGGTAATGGAACATCAAAAGACAATTATTGATTTTTTAAATAATAAAGGTAAATTATATTCTTATGAAATAAAACCTAATGATATCCTATTCTTACTTATTATTCGAAGAGATGGCGACGACTTAGAATTTCCAATATATTATAACAAAAGGCGTAAAAGGTCTAGTATTAAACTTTATTCTAATGGTTATAACGGTCATTTGATTGGATATTACTCAACTCCTGGACTTTATGAGTATTTAGATAAAACCTTTGATTTTGAAACGATAATATATAATTAATTCATTCTTCTGCTTTATTTAGATATTGCCCCAATCTTAGTTGAAAATCAAGATTGATTAAGAGAGGAATTGCTA
>CAYOIL010000251.1:4324-6183 GCA_964403985.1 uncultured Saprospiraceae bacterium | reverse complement strand
CAATCAGGTCCATCAAATTCATTCAATAGCATGGAAGAGGGAGATTATATTGTTAAAGCAACTAGCGTAGCAAATATGTGTCCTTCAGTTACAAGTGCAAGCATAAGCTCTGATCATTGTGTTGATTTAGCGCTAATAAAAGAAATAGAAGCCATAGTACCTGGTCCATACCCAACAACTGGCGGAACTGTAGAGTATAAACTTACAGTATATAACCAAGGTGGGGTAGAAATGAATCAGATCGAATTGACTGATTTTGTACCTGCCGGATTAACTAACAATGATCCAAACTGGACGCCAATTGGTGCTACTAATGCAATTGTAACCAGAACAGTACCTACACCAGGTTTTGTTTCAGGTGATTCTGTAGAAGTATCTGTAGTACTTACTGTTAATCCAGGGGCAACGTTTGAAAACACAACTAACATAGCGGAGATATCAGGTATGCAGGATGTCGATAATAATGATGTCAGTGACGATGATATAGATAGTACTCCAGATACTGATCCAACAAATGATCCGGGAGGAAATCCTGATACTGCATCTGACAATACTGTTGACGGAGACGGTACCAATGGCGGTGGAACAAATGGAGATGAAGACCCTCTTACAGATGAGGATGATAATGATCCTGCTACATTGCCAATTTTTGATTTGGCTTTAACAAAAACCGTTGATCCAGCCAGTGTACCAGCATCTGGTATGTTTACGGTAGGTGATGATATAACATATCTAGTAACTGTATTCAATCAAGGATCAGTTGATGCAACTCAGGTTGTTGTGACAGATTTAATTCCATGTGGAATGGAGTTGTTTGATGAAAGTGATGCTATAAACTCAGCAGAAGGTTGGGTTGCAGCAATCCCTAGTACTGATGCAAGTTCAGGGTTTGAAACAAATACAACTTTAGCATCATTACCTGCAGGAATGTCTGTACAAATACCTATTAAAATGACTCTTGGATCTCCATTAGGAGGTATAGGTCATACTGCATGTGTAGCTGGAGAAGATTCATATATAAATTATGGTTTCATTGAATCAGCTCTTGATGGAATGGGAATGATGACTGTAGATGTTGATTCAGAGCCAGGAACTTTTACTAATGAAGAAGAAGGGACTATGCCAAATGCAGGAGGTGATAATGATACAAATAGTAATGGAAATGGTACAATAGGTGATGGTTCAGGTAGTCAAGATGATAGTGATCCAGCTAATATTGAAATATTTGATCTTGCATTAAGTAAAATATTAAATCCTGATAATGGACCTTATGCTTTTGGTGATGTTGCAACTTTTGAAATATGTGTAACAAATCAAGGAAATGTACCTTCTGATAATATTCAAATAGTTGATTATATTCCAGCTGGGTATTTGTTTGACACAGGAAATGATACGAAGTGGACAGATAATGGAGATGGAACAGCAACTTACCAAACAGATGCAAGTGATTTTATAGGAAATACAGTTCCTGGACAAATCGGATTTTTAGAGCAAGTTTGTGTAAATATTGATTTAATCGTACAAGCCGCACCTGGTGAACCTATGGCATATATAAATGCAGCCGAAATAGCTGGGGCATCTACAGTTACGGATGACGGATCGGGACCAGTTTCAACACCTGTAACAGCAGATAATGATGGTCCATTTGATACAGATCCAACAGATGATGCTGGTGGAGCACTTGATACTTCAAGTGATGCAATGACATCAGATCCTTTGGATCCAGCTATTCAAGGTAATGGAACTGGAAATCCTGGAGATGAAGATGCAACAACAGATTCTGATGATTCTGATATAGCTGCAATAGACATCGTAGATTTTGCCTTGATAAAACAAGTTGCAACCGAGGGGCCTTATTC
>CAYOIL010000251.1:1602-4314 GCA_964403985.1 uncultured Saprospiraceae bacterium | reverse complement strand
ACCTGGCGATACGGTGACCTATACCATCACAGTCTATAATCAGGGTACAGTTACTGGTATGAATATTACAATTACCGATTATGCACCCGTGGGGCTTGAATACATTTCAAATCCGATAATTAATCCAGGATGGACTGGTACTTCACCTTCTCATATGTTTATGATAAATGAGACAATAAGTCCTGGTGATTCCATGGTTGTACCAATTAATATGATAGTAACTGCTGATGGTATGTCAGCATCTGATTATACTAATATTTCAGAAATATTTTCAGTTTTTGATGAAACAGGCTCGAATATTACGAATGAAGATGTTGATAGTCAGCCAAACGGTAATCCGCTAGATGATGCAGGTGGTGCAGCAGGAACAGGGAGTGATAATGTCGTTGATGGAGATGGTTCAGGTGAAAATGGAGATGAAGATCCTTTAACGGATGAAGATGATAATGATCCAGCTTTTGTTCAAATCTTTGATCTTGCACAAACAAAAGAAATAGTAGGTGGACCTTATTCTATTGGAGACTTAGTTGAATATAAAATTACTACGATAAACCAAGGAAATGTTGCAGTAGATAATATTGTAATTAATGATTATGTACCTGCTGGTCTTTCGTTTAGCTTGGCAGATAATGCTGGTTGGATGTTTATTGGGCCAAACCCAACAGGTAATACAATTCAAACAACAATTTCTGATGAAATTGCACCTGGAGAAATGGTGATGACTTCATTGTTTTTGACTGTTCTACCTTCTAATGGAGATGCAAATGCTTATACAAACTATTCTGAAATTTCTTCTTTCGAAGATACAAATGGAAATAGTAGTCTTGATGATCCAACAATCGCAGATTCAGATAGTACACCAGATGATGATCCATTGAATGATGCAGGTGGAAGTCCTAATTCAGACTCTGATGGTTCAGTAGATGGAGATGGGGCAGGAGATCCATTAGATGAAGACTCAACAACTGATGAAGATGATCAAGATCCTGCAATGCTTGCAATCGCAGATTTAGCATTAATTAAAACAACTGCAGATGAAGGTCCATTTAGTTATGGTGACATTGTAACATTCGATATTTCTGTAGTTAATCAAGGAAATGTTGTAGCATCAAATGTTACAGTAACAGATTATATTCCAAGTGGTTTTACATATGAACTATCAAATGATCCACTGTGGTCTTACGATGGCACAGTTGCAACAAGTACAATTGAAGGACCTGTAAATTCAGGAGATTCAATAGTTGTATCTATTGAACTTAAAGTAACTCAAGCAGCTGATCCAACTGATGCATATACTAATGTAGCAGAAATATCTGAGGCTTTTGAAGAAGATGGGACAACTCCTTTTGACGATGTAGATAGTAATGCAGATGGAATTATGACAGATGATCCAGGCGGCTCTCCATTGACAGATAGTGATAATTCACTGTCAGGTAATGGAACAGGTGAACCTGGTGATGGAAGTGCAGAAACAGATGAAGATGATTCAGATCCTGAACTTATAGAAATAGTTGATGTTGCTCAAACAAAAATGTTGACAAGCGAAGCACCTTTCATGTACGGGGATGAGTTAGAGTTTACTATTACTACATATAATCAAGGAAATGTTCCTTTAACTGATGTCGTAATAACTGATTATATCCCAGCTGGTTTTTCTCTCGCTGAGATTAGTGAAGATTCTGGCTGGGTTCCAGTCGGTTCAAATGCTGAATTCACAATAGAAGATATCATCTTACCTGGTGAGTCAGTTCAAACAACAATCATTCTAGTCCTAGAAATGACTTCTGGAGGAGATGATAATTATACTAACGTGAGTGAAGTTAGCATGATGTCAGATACAACCGGAGTAGATGTGTCAATGAATGATGCTGATAGTGATATAAATAATGATCCTTCAGATAATGGAGGAGGAGAACCAAATAGTGATAGTGATGATGCAATAGATGGTGATGGTTCAGGAGTTCCAGGTGATGAAGAAGCGGATACAGATGAAGATAATTCAGATCCTGCATTTGTTGAGATTTTTGATTTAGCGGTAACTCTAGGTGATCCAACAGATCCAATTACTATGTACGGACAAAATGTGGCATATCCAGTGATTATAGATAATCAAGGAAATGTAACAAGTGATAGTACAGAAGTTACAATTGCGATACCTGATGGCTTTATATTTGATCCACTAGCTAATCCAGATTGGGTAGATAATGGAGATGGAACGATTACATATGCAAGTTCAGATCCTATTTTACCAGGAGAAAGCGATATGGTTGATCTAATATTAGAAGTACAGCCTACGGATGATTCAACTGGTTGGGATTTAGATGTAGAGATCACATTAGCACAAGATGAAAATGGAGATGATCTAGATGATATCGATAGTACACCAGGTGATAATTCTTCACCATTTGACGAAGATGCAAATGACTTGGAAGATGCAGATACAGTAGGAGATAGTGAGATAGATGGAGGAGATGATCAAGATCCAGCGTTTATAGAGATATTTGATTTAGCAGTAACTTTAGGAGATCCAACAGATCCGATTACAATGTACGGTCAAGATGTGACATATCCAGTGATTATTGATAATCAAGGGAATGTGACAAGCGATAGTACAGAAGTGACAATCGCTATTCCTGATGGCTTTATATTTGATCCATTAGCTAATCCAGATTGGGTAGATAATGGAGATGGAACGATTACATATGCAAGTTC
>CAYOIL010000251.1:0-1502 GCA_964403985.1 uncultured Saprospiraceae bacterium | reverse complement strand
GATCTAATATTAGAAGTACAGCCTACGGATGATTCAACTGGTTGGGATTTAGATGCTGAGATCACATTAGCACAAGATGAAAATGGAGATGATTTAGATGATATCGATAGTACACCAGGTGATAATTCTTCACCATTTGATGAAGATGCAAATGATTTGGTAGATGCAGATACAGTAGGAGATAGTGAGATAGATGGAGGAGATGATCAAGATCCGGCGTTTATCGAAGTTTTCGATCTTGCCTTATCAAAAGTGACTATGATGACAACAGGAAATTCTTTTGGTGATACAATTGAATTTATGATAACTGTTTATAACCAAGGAAATGTACCAGCAGTGAACGTTGAAGTTACTGATTTCATGCCTGATGGGTTTGGATATTTGATGGTAAATGATGATTCAGGTTGGGAATTTGACGCTTCTTCTATGACAGCAAATAATACGATCACTGATGTTATACCAATTGATGGTTCAGTTACTCTTAGTTATTTCGTAACTATTATGATGAGTGACATGGGTGATGCTTTCCAAAATCAAGCAGAAATTAGCTATGCAGAAGATGAAGATGGAAACAATACAATGGATGGAACTTTAGTAGATGCAGATAGTACACCAGATGATATCAATGGAAATGACGCTGGTGGAGAACCAGGTTCTGATTCAGATAATGCAATTGATGGAGATGGATCAGGTGACCCTGGTGATACAGATGCAATGACAGATGAAGATGATAGTGATCCTGCCTTAATTCAAGTGATTGATATTGCATTGGTGAAATCAATAGCCCCAGGACAAGGACCATTTGCATATGATACTCCGATTGATTTTAATATTGATGTGGAAAATCAAGGAAATGTGCCATTATTTAATATTGAAGTAACAGATTATATTCCATCTGGATTTGAATATGATATTGCTAATGATGATAACGGATGGGAATACGATGGAACTGTAGCGATTTATACTATAGAAGGACCTATGGAAATGTGGGATGTTGAAACTCTTACCATTTCATTAATTCCTAGACAACAAATACCTTCTACAGATTCAACTTCTTGGACAAATGTTGCGGAAGTAAGTATGATGTATGCTGAAGATACCGATGGTGATTTAATAGATGTTTCTGATCAAGATATTGATAGTGAATCTGATTCTAATCCAATAAATGATCCAGGAGGAAATCCTTTGACTGACAGTGATGATTCTACTGGAGGTAATGGTACCGATGGAGGTGGAGATCCTGGCGATACAGATTCAGAAACTGACGAAGATGATGCTGATCCAGCATTGTTGCCAATCTATGATTTAGCATTAACTAAACAATTAGCTTTCCCAGATAGTATTTATGTATTTGGAGATGAGATAGAATTTGTAATTGAAATAATAAATCAAGGAAACCAATCTGTTACAAATGTTCAGGTTACTGATTATGTTCCAGGTTCTCTAACAGAAGTAGGAGTAGCTGGAGATAATACTGGCTGGAATTTTGGAACAGGATTAGC
>CAYOIL010000250.1:0-6195 GCA_964403985.1 uncultured Saprospiraceae bacterium | reverse complement strand
CTGTGCAATTACAGGACCAACATTAGATGAAGATAAATCACCTGAATAATTAGAAAGTCCTATATGTCCTCCCAGTTCAAAAAAGCCTTGAGCATTACTTTTTATTGTAAAAAAGCAAATTAAAAATATTAATGATAAAAAGCACTTATTCATACGATAACACATTGCAACAAATTTACATATTATATATTAAACAGCTTAATTTTTTCCAAGAAATGGGGTTATTAACTCAATATTTTGATAAAAACATAAATTGACAAGCAAAGATGTCTGTTAAACAACATAATTTGAACGGAAAAGAAGGATAAAGAAGTATATTTTAATTGAAATTATTCATTAGACTGATATTGTTTATACTATTTCTTTTGGGTTAAACCCAAATTAAAGGTGCTAAAACCTATATTTTACTGTTTAGAATTTGCTAAAAATATAGATTAAGCAATAAATATTAAGAATATCCTATTAGTAAGGAAATAAAAGTATTACATTTGGTCGTGAAATAAATATTATAAAAAATGATAAAGAATGCTTTTTTAACTGCTCTAGTAGTATTTGCTTTTGTACAAATCCAAGCTCAAGATGGGCCACCCGCTAATTGGTTTAATTTAGATAAAGAAATGGATGGGATTTATGGTGTAAGTACAGAAAAAGCTTATGAAAAATTACTAAAAGGAAAAACGTCTAAAACAGTTGTAGTAGCTGTTATTGACTCAGGTGTTGATGCAGAACATGAGGACTTAAATGATGTTATGTGGATAAACTCTGATGAAATTCCAGATAATGGAATTGACGATGACAACAATGGTTATGTAGATGATATAAATGGATGGAATTTTATCGGTGGGAAAGATGGAAGCAATGTGGGACCAGATACTTATGAAGTAACTCGAGTTTACAAGAAATACAAGTATAAATATGAAAATGCAGATCCTGACAAATTAACCAAAAGTTCTTTAAAAGAATATGAGTTATACTTAAAGGTTAAAAAAGAAGTAGAAGATAAAAGAGCTTCAGCAAAGAAAAATATTGAAAGATTTACAGAAAGAGAAGTTGTTTTAATGGAGTCTTTAGATGCATTAAAAATGGTGGTCGGAGATGGTGAGATTACTGATTCTTTATTGGATAGTTTAGCTCAAACTGGAGATCAAAAATATGTAACAGCCTCTAATATCGCAAAAGGATTGAAAGATGAAGTTTCTTCTATTGATGAAATGAAAGACATTATAAAAGATCAATTAAAGGGTGCTTTTGATTACTATGGAAATCAATTAGAATATGCTTATAACACTGATTTCGATACAAGAAAAATAATCGGTGATAACTATGCCGATCAATATGAAAAAGGATATGGAAACAATAACGTTGAAGGGCCTGATGCTTTACACGGAACACACGTTGCTGGAATAATTGGTGCGGAAAGAGACAATGGTGTAGGGATGAATGGTGTTGCCGATAACGTAAGAATTATGTCGATTCGTACAGTGCCAGATGGTGATGAAAGAGATAAAGATGTCGCTAATGCAATAATTTATGCTGTTGATAATGGTGCTCAAGTAATCAATATGAGTTTTGGAAAAGGTTATAGCTGGGAAGAAGAAGTTGTTGAAAAAGCAATCAAATACGCAATGAAGAAAGATGTATTATTGGTTCATGCAGCAGGTAATAGCTCTCAGGACAATGATACAACAGATAACTTTCCAAATGATATGTATACATCAAAGTTCTTATTTTGGAAAAAGCAAAAGAACTTCACAAATTGGATAGAAGTTGGCGCATTAAACTGGAAAGAAGGAGAAGAATCAGTTGCTCCATTTTCTAATTATGGGGTTAAAAATGTTGATGTATTTGCTCCAGGAATGGCTATTTACGCACCAATTCCTGATGATGAGTACATGAATTTACAAGGTACGAGTATGGCCTCTCCTGTTGTTGCTGGTGTTGCTGCACTTATTCGTTCTTATTATCCAAGTTTAACAGCAGAACAAGTAAAAGACATCATTTTACAATCTAGTGAAAAAAGAATGATTCAAGTAAAAAAACCAGGAACAGATGAAATCGTAGATTTTTCATCTTTAAGTGTTTCAGGTGGAGAGATAAACGCATTCAAAGCTTTAGAACTTGCGAGCAGAACTAAGGGTAAAAAGAAGATTAAACAATCAAAAGCTTAATCTATTTCAAAAAGCAATAAAAAGGGCTAATTCAAGAAATTGAGTTAGCTCTTTTTTATTTAGGTCATTAATCATTGATTTATAATAGAATTAGAGCAAAATGGTATTAACCTAAGTTCGAGATTACCTTGCTTATTCAGTTACCTTGCTTATTCATTTTGTTGATTTGCAAGTGATAATAAACATAACCATTTTTGTTCTTTAAATTCAATAATAGCGTTTTATTTAGTCTTATAAAGAATCTTAGGAAATCACCATTATATTCTTTAGATGTCTTCATTTAACCCGCTAAACGTTGGATCTCCATACTAATAACTTACGTTATCTAAGGTTTACATTTGCACAATTTAACTGATACTCGAGTTTATATTGTTATATGAATCTTTCTAAAGTATTAGTTCTTAAATCAATCACAAGATCAAATTTCAAATACTTAGATATAATTATATAGAGTTGAGTTCAAATAAAAAGAGGCCAAAAGAAAAATTCTTTTAGCCTCTTTACCATATCTATTTAGATAAGATTAAAACTTAATTAATCTCTGTACTTCTGTTTTCAAACCGTTTTCATTTATCAAATGAACGAAATATATTCCTTGATTTAAACTACTTAAGTCAATTGAATACGAATCTTGCGTAAATGATTGATCAAATACTATTGTACTCCCATTTACATTAGTCACAGAAATTGTTTTTGTGCCCAAGAGGTCTGTTTTAATAGTTGCGAAATCTGTTACTGGATTTGGAGTAATTTCTAAGCTTTTCCAATCTTGTTCTTTTAATGAATTGACAAGTCTTATTGTATATTTAAAGTCATTGGTAATTACAGGATCATTTCCATCAAAAAATATAGCTGCATCATTAAAGATTTCTTCTCCAGGTTCTAAATCATCTTTAATTGTAATTTTAAATGTAACAAAACCGTGTGATTCAGGCTCGTTCTTAAAGCTATCAACTAATTTAATATCGTCAAATAAAAATTGAAGTTTTCTATCTGCAACAGACATCGAGTATTCGTGGCTCGCCATGATAGGTCTTATACTTTCAATTACAAATTGATCAGATAACTGATCTTCAATTCTAACTGTAAAAGCAGTATCTGTTCCTGTATTTTGGAAACGAATCATATATTCTAATTCTGTTCCTTTATCGATGTAGTTGTTTTCGCCGTCTGACATTGTCATTCCTCTTTTATCATTTGGATCATAAGACCCAATAACATCGATACAAACATCTGTGCTTCCTTGGCTATAAATTTCACATCCAGCTTCTAATGAGCTTAGATCTAAAAATGCAGAATAACATAAAGTATCATCTAATTCAACTGTACAAGGATTTTCATATTGAATAACAAAATTCACACATTCAAAAGAAGCTATTGCGTCTAAATCTGTTGAAAAAACACCTAAAACACTATCATATGTATAGTCTATAAAAGGTGAAGTCGTTATAACAGAACTTCCAGGTTGCAATTGGATATTAAACAATCCACCTTCATACCCAACAGGTCCAGCATTACAGACTGAAGCTGCTAAATAACTGTTTACACCGCAAGGTCTAGACAACCATGGTAAAATATTAACTTGCATACTTGGACAATCCATTAAAGTATTGAAAATTGCATTTACGTCAGTTATTGTATCATTATCTATTGTTATTGAAGATTCTTGTTCACAAATTGTATAAAACGGGAACAAAGGTTCATAAGTTAAGTCGAAAGTTCCGTTAGGTAAAGTGTATTCATATTTACCATCTAGTAATGAATATGTAATAAATGGGTTACCTGATCCATCGTCAAAAATCACTTTTGTAGCTAACATTTCATTTTCTAGTATTACATCACAATTCTCAGAATCAAATGTAGTATATCCTGCTACGTTAGCATCTGGTAAATCTAGCCCACATCCTAATTCAAAGAAATCTATTAATGTTCCTAGACTTAATAATTCCTCATAACTCCAATTATTAGGAAGAAGAATATGTTCAAATAATGGCGCACAAGTTGAAGAAACCAAAACTGTACCATCAGGACATATTAAAGCAAACGAAGGCATTGCAGCTACACCAAAAGTATCGATTCCCCAACCTGGATTATCGAGATTTATAAGAGGAAAATTTGCGGAAGCTCCAAAATTATATTCTTGTTGGTTATCACCATTTATACTTTCATCATCAGTACTTTCATCAATTTCAAAGCCCATGATTCCTATTCTGTCTAATCCTTCAGGTCCATAAAGTTGATAAGCTTGTTGTAAAGAACCAGCTTCTAAAACATATTCATCCCACATGTTCCAAGTAGCAAAAAAGTGAACCAATACTGGTTTACCTTGATCTAGATAATCTTCTTGAAGATTATAAGAATTGCCATCTGTGTCAGTGGTTACTAAATTAGGAAAATCAATAAATTGTGCAGAAGCACTTGAACATAAGAAAATAAGCAAAAAGAAGGAAAGTAAATGTTGTTTCATTTTATCTTAAGTTTTGATTCTCTTTAACAATATATTTCCTTTATAAAAAGGACACATAGTAAAGATTGTTAATAAGTGAACATAATGATGAACAGTTTTTAATCACTAATGCTGCGTTTATCCTTAAAAATATAATTTATTTATTGCAATATGATTTCCTTTACTAATTTTTCCCCTAGTTCTTCATTAAATCGATTAACTAGTTCTGCCCGTCCCATGAATAATTCTTGTCGTAATGGTGATGAGGAAATCTTAAGGTAAATAATTCCTTTAGCAAAAAATATACTTGAAGTATGTTGTAAAACAAGTTTACCTAATTTTTCCTTCCAAATTTTTTTAATTTTAGCATCATAATATCCAGCTCTTAAGGGACCTTTTTTGAAAAGGCCTTTTAAAACATCATTAATAGGCTGATCATTGTGCTTTTTCATTTTTTGCTTTTTAAATTCAATTCATTGATTGAGCTATCTACCACTTCAAATAATGAAAAATCATAATTTAGTTCCTCAAATATCAACCTTAGACGATCTAATTCAGTATCTGTAATAAAAACTTGTCCGATTTCAATTTCTTTTAATAAACGAATTAAATGCATAACTCTCGTACTATCGAGTTTATCAAAAATATCATCAAGTAAAACAATAGGTTTAGTGTCTTTTGCATCTTTAAGCATCATAAACTGAGTTAATTTTAATGCAAGAACAAAAGATTTTTGTTGGCCTTGAGATCCAACATACCTTATCATATTATCTTCATTAAAAAATTGAATATCATCCTTATGAATTCCTGCTGTAGACCTTTGCAAGAGTAAATCTTTTTCTCTGGAATACTGCAGTAAATCTGCAAATGAAACTTCGTTGAGTTTTGATTTATATTTAATATCACAGACTTCACTATTTCCACTAATTTTTGCATATAATTCGTGAAAAACTGGAATCATATGAGAAATCAATTCTTTTCGTTTCTTAAAGATGTATTCACCAGATTTGACAAGATTCTTATCGTAAATATCAATTAATGAAATATCAAGTCGTCTATTTTTTCCATAATCTTTAAGTAATTGATTTCGTTGTCTTAGAACATAATTATACTCCATGAGATGTTGTAAATATTCAACATCAAGTTGAGAAATAGTTGCATTGAGAAATCTTCTTCTTTCCTCAGATCCTTCATAAATAAGTTGTTGATCACGAGGGGCAATCATTACGGTAGGTATAAGACCGATATGTTCAGAAAGTTTATCGTACTTTTTTTTATTTCTTTCAAAAATTTTAGATGTTTTTTTCTTTAGTTTTGATGCAATATCAATAGATTTCCCATCCTTTATAAAATTCCCAGCGATTCTTATAAAGTCGGTATCGTGTCTATAATTATGAGTGTCGCTATGGTTAAAATATGATCTAGTTAAACCCAAATAATAAATTGCATCAATTAGATTCGTTTTTCCTTGACCGTTTAATCCAGTAATTAAATTGAATTGGGAATGAAAGGAGCAATGAACATCTTCATAGTTCTTAAAATTTACAATATGTAATTTAGTTAATTCCATTCCCATTGAAT
>CAYOIL010000249.1:5263-6208 GCA_964403985.1 uncultured Saprospiraceae bacterium | reverse complement strand
CATATATTGATGTGTTAGCAAGACCTTTTATAAGAAGAGCATTTAGTCAAGAAGGTGGATCTGGTGATTTGGGATACTTTTTTTACGATTTAAATGCAAAAGTAAATTGGAAAATAAGCTCAAAGGATAGAATTTATTTATCAGCATACTCAGGAGATGATCAGTTTTTTACTCGGATAACAGAAGAATTTACACAAGGCGATGCAATTGCGCGTGAAGGTGTTGATTTAGGATTCGGCTGGGGTAATCTAACATCCACTCTTCGATGGAATCATCTATGGACAGATAAGTTGTTTTCTAATACCGCTCTTACCTATTCACGTTATACATTCAATACGGACAATGGATTTACTTCAGAAGAATTTGCAAACGATGTATTGACGAATAAAACTGATGTTGGATTTGGTTACGTGAGTGGTATAAATGATATTTCGGCTAAAATTGATTTCGACTATATTCCTTTACCGAACCACTTTATACGATTTGGAGGAAATGTCACAAGACATGAATTTATTCCAGGTGAAAATTATTTCAATTTCGAAGTGATAGAAGGCGGCGAAGAGGTGTTTAAGTTGGATAGTATAATAGGTCAGGATACTGTAAATGCTTATGAAACATATGCTTATATAGAAGATGATTTTGAAATTTCAGAACGTTTGAAAGCAAATTTTGGATTACATTACTCCACATTTTTCGTCAATAAAAAACAATTTCACTCCGTACAACCTAGGATTTCGGCTCGATATTTATTCGATAATAAGTTGTCTTTAAAGGCCAGTTTTGCTACAATGCAGCAAAATATTCAATTTTTATCCAATGAAAATATTGGCTTGCCATGGGATCAATGGCTTCCAACAACAGAAAATGTAGTGCCTCAAACTAGTTGGCAAGTTGCTGCTGGTCTTGCCAAAACATTTAAAGGAGGCTATGAAGTCAGCTTAGAAG
>CAYOIL010000249.1:0-5253 GCA_964403985.1 uncultured Saprospiraceae bacterium | reverse complement strand
TGACTCAGCTTATAAAGAAGGTTCCTCTTCTTTTGAAGGAGTTGATTGGCAAGAACAAATTACTCAAGGTGAAGGAAAGTCGTATGGAGCAGAAGTTTTTGTCCAAAAGAAAATAGGAAAATTAAGTGGTTGGGTAGGCTACACATTAAGTTGGAGCTGGAGACGTTTTGATGATAAGAATTTCGGAGAATGGTATCCTTTTAAATTCGATAGGAGGCATGATTTATCAATTGTTGCTGTATATGAATTAAGTGAGCATTGGAATTTTAGTGCGACATGGGTCTATGGAACGGGTAATACTTTTACATTTCCTACCAGTTTATCGTATTATGTCGAAGCAAATCAATTCGGAGCTTTTCCTAGTCAGATTAATAACATTACCGAACGGAATAATTACCGTTTAGCACCTTATCACAGAGCGGATGTAAACGCAGATTATACATGGGGTAAGAAACGGTGGAAACACAAAATCAGTGTAGGGGCATATAATGCGTATAATCGGAAAAATCCATTTTTTTTAAATCCAGAAACAGAATTTGAATTTAACGAAGAAACAGGGGAATTT
Organism: uncultured Saprospiraceae bacterium; assembly: GCA_964403985.1. Classification (GTDB taxonomy): domain Bacteria; phylum Bacteroidota; class Bacteroidia; order Chitinophagales; family Saprospiraceae; genus JAHDFB01. Next base: position 4,688 of record CAYOIL010000249.1, on the reverse strand, counting down.
GAATCTAGACAGGTTTTACGACAATATTCATTGTTTCGTTTAATCCCTGCTGTATCTTACTCATTCAACTTTTAAATCAAGAAATAATGAAAAATATAAAATATATAAGCTTGTTTATTTTATTGGTGTTTGTTGGTAGCTCATGTGAGGATTATCTGACAAAGACGATAGAATTTGAAGAACTAGGATTTGAACCATTAATTGTTGTGAATGCAAAAATTACTGATTCAGTAGAGTTTCTCAATGTATCTATCAGTAAAAATGTAAATTATGCGAATAATTCAAATTCAGAATATGAATTTATTGATGGTGCAACAGTAACTATAGATATCGATGGGCAAGAGTTTCAAACTACAGAATTAACTGAAGCAGAGGAATTTACTGACATTTATAACCATATATTAAATTTTCCTCCTGATTTTATCGTTTCAGGAAAGGAATATAAAATTGAAGTTTCACATCCCGACTATAAAACAGTTACTTCTACTACTCAAATTGCACAAGAATCTGAAATTGCAGATATAGACTTCGAAGAAGAAGCGCGTACTACATTTATGTTTGGGTATGAGTTCACTGAAGATAGAACCTCCTTTGTTATTAATGATCAATCTTCGGAAACGAATTATTATCGTATTCAAATCAATATAGATGATTTCGGTGTATTTACTAATTCCGATGATCCAACCATAGAGCCTTCAAATTCAGGTTATATTTTATTAAGTGATGAGGATTTTATTGATGGATCAAAAGAGCTAGAATTGTATAGTGAAAATGCAACATGGTATGGAGAAGAAGTTAAGTCACTTGAAGTACGAAATATTTCGAGAAGTGAATATTTATTTTTAGAATCTTATGCGAACTATCAAAATTCCCAAGATTTTGGATTTTTTGCGGAACCAGTTACTTTATATTCAAATATAGAAAATGGGCTAGGAATATTTTCAGCGGAACAGATTAATACTTATGAGTTATAGGAACTTATGCTTTTTATATCGATTGACTGTCATTAAAAAATGAACGTATTAATCTTAGAAAGGAAATTTGTTTACCAATGTATTGAAAAAGTGACTAATGTATTCAGGTTTAGAAATCCAAAGGAAAGCTATACCAAACAAGGCCCCATAAAAGTGTGCTACATGATCAATTCTAGTTTTAGCTTTTTTCGCAGCATAAGAGCTGTAAATTAAATAACCAACTCCGAGTAGGATGGCTGGGATATCAATGAAAGGTAGAAATAGAAATTGTAAAGGTGCATACGGCATAAGAACGATGTAAATAAAGACCAATCCACTAACTGCACCACTTGCACCAACACTAGCAAAACTTGCGTTGTTTTTGTGTTTAAAATAAGTGGGAATAGAGGCGGCCACAATGTTTAATAAGTACATTACTAAGAATACAATTTTTCCTACATGCTTTCCGTAAATGACATCTTCGAACGCATTTTCAACGATTCCACCAAACATATAAAGCACGTACATATTGATTGCTAAGTGAATGAAATCTCCATGAACGAAACCCGCACTAAGCATTCTATAAAACTCTTTCGCCCTTTTTTCTTGATAAGGGTAATGTTTTAATTTTTCAAATTGTACTCTATTATTTAAAGACGTATAACTTACCAGACAAGTGAAAATTATTATAATAATTGTAATAGGAGATATCATAGGGTAAATCTATAAAATTATTCATTATGGTATTTTTCACCACGTATTATGGTACAAGCTCTATAAATTTGTTCCATAAACATAATACGAATTATTTGATGGGAGTAGGTTGCTTTGCCAAGGGCTAATTTACTGTCGGCTTTCGCCAAAAGGGAATGATGAATCCCAAAAGAACCACCAACAAGGAAAATTATATTACCGGAGTGTGTCGCCATCCAGTTTTCAAGCTTATTACTAAATTCTACAGATGTAAAATTTGTGCCATGTTCATCTAATACAATTAGCTTGTCGCTCGGTTTTAATTGCTTTTCAAGCATAGTTGCTTCGGCTTTCTTTAATTCTTTAGCCGGTAATTTTGAAGCATTTTTGACTTGGGGGAATACTTTTACTTCAAAAGGAATATATCGTTTAACTCGTTTTTCATATTCTGATACTGCATCAATAACAAAAGCAGGTGTGGATTTTCCAATCAACCAAAAATGAATCTTCATACAGTTTATTTTTTAACTAAAATAACCAAAAGCAATAGGTATTGTGTTTGGCAATGCATTAATTATTATATTTGAGATGCAAATTAACTAACATCTATACTCGTGTCGCTTATTAAAAGCAAAGAAAACATAAATACTAATATATCCTCTATTTCAGCTCATCTCAAAGTTGCAGTTTCAGTAGATTGTGTAATACTAGGATATGATGGCGAAAAGCTTAAAGTTTTACTTATAGAATGCAAGACGTCTCCATATGAAGGTATGTTGAGTCTTCTAGGTGAATTAGTAAATGAAAACGAGACCTTAAATGAAGCCGCTCTAAGAGTTTTAGAATACTGGACAGGTCAAGAGTCTCTTTATCTTGAAGAAGTGAAAACATTCAGTAAAATTGAAAGACATCCCCTTGAGCGTGTTATTACAGTTGCCTATTACTCTTTAGTTGAGATCAGTAAATTTAAGATGATTGATTCTCATCACATGAATTTAAAATGGGTAGATGTAAATAAAGTAAAGGATTTAGCTTTTGATCATAATGAAGTGCTTGATGAATGTCTTGGTAAACTCAGAACTCGACTTAAAATTCGACCAATAGGTTTCAACTTATTACCAGAAAAATTTAGTTTGAATCAATTACAAAACCTTTATGAGGTCATATTAGGTACTGAATTAGATAAGCGTAACTTCAGAAGAAAAATTCTTGGCTTAGGCATATTGGTTGATTTGAAAGAAAACCAAAAAGAAGTAGCTCATCGTCCAGCTAAGTTATATTCTTTTAATCACGAAAAGTATCAATCCAAGATTGAAGAAGGATTCAAATTTGAAATGTAATTATTTCTTTGCAGCGCTATACTTCTCCAGAATAAAAGAAACTTCTCCACTTTCAAATGTTTTTATTACTTCTTTTGTTCTTCCTTTTTTCTGTTCATCATTTGTATATTCTCCTTCGAAAGACGATATGATATTATAAAAGCTATTATCGGGAGAAGGGTAGTAGGGTACTGAAGTAAAAGGAATCGCATTGGAGCGATGACCCGCATGTATTTTTTTCAAAGATTCATGAACTAGGAAGGGCGCCATAAAAGTTTCATCATATAATTCATTCTGTTCTAGATATTCGAACAATGCCTTTTGGGCTTGACCCACCTCAACAAAAGATTGATTAACATCAGAAACAGGAGTCTTTTTCAAAGCTAAAATCAAGCATAGGATAATACTTGCCATACTGAATGTATTTATAATAGTATCATTTTTTAATTTACCCAATGCCTTAAATGAGATGAATATCGAAAGCGGAATCAGGCAGAGAATATATCTGCTCGAATAAAAGTTTAATGCGGTAAAAACGAGGTAAATTCCCGTAAATACTATAATCGTTAAGTACATTTTATATGATGGGCTATACGCTTGTTTGATCTCTTTATAAAAAGGAATGATTGATAGCAAGCTTAGGAATATATAAATACATAGGATAAGCCAGGTAGAGAATGGAAAGGCTAGCCATATGATAACATGTAATAGGCTTAGGCCCAAAAGGGTACAAGCTAATCTATTATTGCGGTAATAAATGAAATAAGAAACTATAGCGGCAAATGTTAGAACGATTCGTCCTTGAGCATAAAATATGTAGTGAAGTGCGGATATAAATTGGGCTTGAAATTTTGTGACAGTATCGATTTGAAGATCTAAATGATTAGGAAAAAAATACCAATCGAAGCGCATTTTTTGTACCATCAAAAACCCAATAAAAGGCAGTACACCTAGTATTAACTTCGCTAAGAAAAGGAAGCTTTTAGGCCATGAAAACGAATCTGTCAACAACTTATGAAATAAATAGGCTAGGCCTAATGCTGGAAACAGAACTGCTCCAGACTCCTTTGTAAGAAGGCATAAGGCAGCATACAGAATAGATAAGTTTACTTTATTGTTAGCAAATGCATGCACCGACAAAAGGACAAATAGAGCAACTAAGATTTCAGGAAGCACCATTGCGGATTGTGCTAAGAAGATCCCTTGGAAAAGCAAAAATACAATTGCAAAGTGCTTGAGCTTAATTAGATTCTTTGAAAGGAATTGGTAATAGCAGGCAATAAATAGAATACTTATTGCTAAAGCAAAAAGGTGAAGACTTGTAACAGAGATTCCAAAGATGTTACCCCATATTCCACCTAGAAAGTGGAAAAGCATAGGATGGCCTCTTGAAAGATCTATGTCGATGGAACCGGGTAATAAAGAAGGAATTCTATTTCCCATTTCACTAACAGCAGGTCCATAAACCCATGATTCGTCCCAGAAAAATGGAACAGAAATCGTAGATAATTTAACAAATAGGAAGACAATACAGCCCAAAGCGAGAAATATCAGACTAAAAGTTTTCGACTTAGTAAATTGTTTATAAAGCATTTATGAAAAAATAGAGTAGGCTTTTAAAAAAAACAAGGTAAAACTATTTATATTATGTAAATAAGCATTAATTTTGTCGACTAATTTATGGTGATTGTAGCTCAGTTGGTTAGAGCACCGGTTTGTGGTT
>CAYOIL010000248.1:0-6214 GCA_964403985.1 uncultured Saprospiraceae bacterium | reverse complement strand
GGCTAGTATAGTACCTTTTATAGTCCCACTTACTTTTGACACACCAATTCTCTTTCGGTAGTTTACCGCTACCTCCTCACATTTCATTTTCATTTTTGCAGCTTTCACTTGCATTTCTACTGTCCACCCGAAATCCTCATCTTTCATATCTATTTCCACAAGGCTAGAATATTTAACTGCTCTAAATGGGCCTAAATCTGTGAAGGTATATTTATAAAACAATTTGATAAGATTAGTAGCTAACCAATTCCCAAATATTTGTTGGGGAGTCATTGACCCTGGCTGAAGATCACCTAAGGCTCTACTTCCTATAACTAAGTCAACCTCATCATTAATTATAGGAGCAATAAGATCAACCATCTCTGCCGGATAATCTGAATAATCTCCATCAATAAAAACAACAATGTCTGGCTTTATTTCTTTTTCTGCTATATGATTCAATCCTGTTAAACAAGCAAATCCGTATCCTTTTTTATTTGCAAGAAGAACAGTAGCTCCAGCCTCACTTGCATTTGCTGCAGTATCATCCGTTGAATTGTTATTACACACAATGACTTCACGCACCAGTCCAGCAGGAATTTCTCCTATAACTTTTCCTATCGACTTCTCTTCATTATAAGCCGGAATTACTACATCTATTATTACAGGTGATCCCATGAACCGCAAAGTTAATTGATTTACTTTTATGTCTATTCACATTGCATGCAATGGTTGTCTAAAGGACATAAACTTTGTTGTTATTTTAAAATCTTGGCTTAGAAATCACCAAAATTTTCTTTGATGAGGATATCTAACATCATATTCGTGTTCTACTAATGCTTTCATTTTCTCTCTTAATAAAGGCACATTCTCCTTTGACTTAGCGGATATAAATACATTCTCAAGATCATATGCATTTTTATAATTATCCGTCAATTCTTTCATGATTTCTGACTTTGTCTCAGCATCCAGATAATCATCAAAGTATCGCTCTCTGTACATGTCAAGTTTATTAAAAACCATCAATGTTGGTTTATCTTCAACACCAAGATCTTGAAGAGTTTTCATTACAGTTGAAACATGTTCTTCGTGTTGTGGGTGAGATATATCAACCACATGAAGAAGAATATCACTTTCCCTAACTTCATCCAGTGTTGATTTAAAACTTTCTACTAGATGGTGAGGTAATTTACGAATAAATCCTACTGTATCACTCAATAAAAATGGCATTGCACCAAATACTACTTTACGAACCGTTGTATCCAATGTCGCAAATAATTTATCCTCAGCAAATACATCGGATTTACTCAACAAGTTCATTAATGTTGACTTACCTGCATTGGTATATCCCACAAGAGAAACACGAACCATTTGCCCTCTATTCTTACGTTGGGTCCTATTTTGTTGATCAATTTTAGCAAGTCGTTCTTTCAGTTGAGAAATTTTTCCTCTTACAATCCTTCTATCTGTTTCTATTTCCATTTCACCTGGCCCTCTCATTCCTATACCACCTCGTTGTCTTTCAAGGTGAGTCCACAATCCTCTTAATCTTGGCATTAAATATTGTAATTGCGCCAATTCTACTTGGGCTTTTGCTTGAGCAGATTGTGCTCTAGAAGCAAAAATATCTAATATCAACGACGACCGATCAATAATTTTCACCTTCACCTCTTCCTCTAAAATTGCCGTTTGTTTCCCTGTTAAATCATCATCGAAAATGACTAAGTCAATCTCGTTAGCTTCAACATATTGAGCAATTTCCTCAAGTTTTCCTGATCCCACAAAAGTTTTAGGGTGTGGTCTATCTAGTCTTTGTAAAAATTTCTTTTCTGTTTTAGCACCAGCCGTTTGGGCAAGGAATTCCATTTCATCCAGATATTCCTTTATTTGTATTTCTGATTGATGAGGTAAAATAACTCCAACAAGCACGGCTCGTTCTGTTCCTTTTTTTAATCCTTTGGTCTTTTCACGACCTACTTTCCAATTATCACTCATATAGAACTATTTAACCATGATGAAGGGTTTTGTTTTTCTCTACCCTCCCAAATTTCAAAATGAAAAATTGTTTCACCTTGTTCATTTAAATAAATTAAGCCTAGCTGATCACCTTTATTAATCTGATCCCCTTTATTCACTAGCACCCTTTCCAACTTCGAATATACGGTATAAAAACTACCATGTTGCACGATTACTATATTTTCATATCCTACTACCTTATTTATTGACACGATCTTGCCAGGGTGAACAGCATATGCCATAGATCCTGACGTACACGAGATATCTATTCCATTATTGGTAATCGTTATTTCTTTGAAATTGGGATGTCGTTGCTTGCCAAATCCAGATACTACTTTACCATTTTTCACAGGCCATGCAAGTCTTGTTTTCTGTGAAGAAAAATCTACCCCATAAGTAAATGTTTCATTTACAATTGTTTCTCCTTTTAAAGATGCAACTATTGACTTTTCTATTGCCTGATTTAAATTTTCTCTTTGTGTTTTTATCAAAGTAAGATCTTGATTTAATTGAGCTTCGTCATTTTTAAGCACTTTCAATTTATCATTTAAATCATCTTTATCTTCTTCTATTAATGCCAACTGATCTTGTTCTTTTAAAAGTAAATCTTCTCTACTGTTTATCAATTCATTCAACTCTTTTGTAGATTCGTTAACTGCTTCTTGAGTTTCGAGTAAGTAGTTATATGATTCTACACAGTATGCTTTATACTGTTTTAAATATTGCCATCGAAGGAAAGAATCATTAATAGATTTAGCATTTAAAATGAATGCCCATTTGTTGTAACTTAAATTGTATTTATAGGATTCATTTAACAAGTTGTAATATTTCGTTTTTACTGTATCTAGTCGAGATTTTAAATAAGAATTTTCTACTTCATTGGATCGCAATTGGGTTTTTACCAACTCAAGATCTCTACCATAGTTATCAATAAGAGCCTTTCGATTTTTAATTCGCTTGTTCATCGTCCCTATATCTTTAAGAGTTGTTTGTTGGGAAGACGAATTTTTATTTAGAAGTTGAGAAGCTTTTTCAATCTTTTCAATAAGTTCGAAGCGTTGATTTTCTAATTCTGTGCGGGACTGAGCAAATATGTTATTTTGGGTTAAACCCAAAAAGAAAATACTAAAAAGACTTGCGCGTGTAATTAGACGGTATAGCAAATGGCGTTTCAAAACTAGGATCAATATCAATATTTTGTGTCTGAATCCCCAAAGTTACGGCAGTGTTCGCATTTTGTGCCATAATATCTCTGTTAAATGCTATTTTTTTATCATTTATAATCCTATGATTGTCATATTCAATTAAAATATCACCTTGATTTTGTGCGACAACACTACTACTTTTAATATCAAAATTCTTGTTAAAAATGTGAATCGCTTCAACCATATCGCCATTTACAGCCTGAACTTGACTCAAGGTACTATCATTAAGCATTACCACTTTATCGGTCAAAAAACTTCCACCAAGAATCAATTGTTCAAGGTCTTGAAATTTCAATGGAATTCCTATTACTTTTTGAATCCCATCTAGTGCTTCTATGTAAACTTCTTTTTGAAATCGATTCAATATCCAAATAGAATCTGGAGTTATTTGTACACGTGCAGCCTCAAATCCAAATTTCTTAAAACTCCCCCAAATCAACTCCTCATTCTTCATCCTAAAAACGCCATTGAAACCTATTGTCATTTGAGGTGAATCAAATTCCATATTGGCAATCAACTCAGCTGTGTTAAATGAAAGTATATTTTCTTTGTAAGTATCAATTAGAAGCGACGATGATTCCTTTTCAATTGACTCTTCAACAATCTTCTTTTTAGTAAAACAAGAAGCCAATATTAAAGTAACAAATATCGCTGAAAGAAAATACTTCATTAGAGTTGTTTGTTTTGAATTTTAGTACTTAAAATTTCATTTTTGGGATTGAGTTCGAGTGCTTTCTTCCACATTTTCAAAGCTTCAGTTTCATTATTTTGCTTAAAATATATGTCCCCCTTAAGTTCTAGAGCTGTAAATGAATTATTGGGCTCAGAGTCCAAAATTTTAAGTGCAGCTTCATATTCTTTTTGCAAATATTTGGCATAAGCCATTTCTGTTTTAATTGATCTTCTCAGTTTATCATTATTACCTGACATTAAAACACCTTCTTGTAGAATATCCAAGGCATCTTTTGGCTTATTCTTTCGATTTAAACTATAGGCATGAAACAAGTAAGCAATCGCTTGATTAGGAAATCTTAATAGTGCTTGATCGCTTGTATTATAGAGATCGTCGATAAGATTTTGATCTTTTTGCATAGTCATCAATTGGAACCACACATCGAAAACTGAACTGTTTAATTTAATAGTTTGCTTGTAAGAGTCGATTGCTTCGTTCGTATTTCCCATTGAGTAATTTACATCTGCAAACAAAGCGTGCGACTTAGGACTTTCAGGATATAAATCGACAAGTCTAGCTGAAGCATCAAGCAATTCATTTGCTACTTCTTCATTATAAGAATCATTTAGCGATTGCAATATAGGAATGAGAGTCACAATTTTTTTATCCAAGGGAATGCTAGTTTCAGAAATTTCTGTCTTAATTGCTCTTAGTTCAGTTAACCTTTTATCGGAACTTGTGGACGTTTCCATATATTCTTGAATAGCAATAGAATTATCAGAATCTTTTAATTTTGAAAAGATTTTATTCGCTTTTTTCGTCTCTCCTAATTTGACATAATAATTAGCCAGATTTAATTGGTATCTTGTAATATTAGGGTACTTTTTAGTTAATTTCTCAAGTTGTTTTACAGCATTTTTAGTATCTCCTTTGGTTGCGTAAATTTCATGTAGCTGCTTACTTATATTCTCCTGGATACCGATATTTTTCTCCATTAAATTTAAAGCTGATATTGCTTTAAGCTCGTCATTATTCTGAAGATAAAAGTAAACTGCACGCTCATAAAAAAAAGGAACTTTGGGCTTTTGTTTTGAATAAGCTAAATAAGCTGAGGCTGCATCGTCATATTGTAATGCAATTTCGTATGATTCAGCTAACTGCATTGTATAATACTCATTGGATGGATCAATTTTAACAGCTTCTTTACCATGAAATATGGATTTTTCCGAGTCTTTAGTAGCTTCATAACAACGTGAAAGTTGAAAATGAATTACTGCATTTTCTTTATCCTTCTTAATTAATTCTGAGTAAATTTCAATTGCTTTTTCATATTGCCCCAATACAAGTTGACGACTTCCTTCTAGGAACTCAGTTTCTATTTCAACTTCCTTTTCATCATATCTTTTGGATTCATCAATTTGCCCTATCGAAAAAGAAGGGTAAATAGAAGAGATGAATAGGGAAATAAAAAGTATAAAATTAAGACGCATAAAGTAAATTTCTATAAATCTTTAACGATGAATCGGATAGAATAAGTTGCAAATTAACGTAATTTTATTGGTCGATAGTGGTCAAATGGAGAGGAATTCCTATAAATTAACAATAGCTTACTTAATATTATTGAAAGTTTATAGCAGAGTCAATATTTTTTCTAAGAATTCATCACATCAATGCTTTACTATTAGGTGTTTTTATTAACAAATAATCAAGCCAATAAATTGAAATTTTCTACATCAATAACATCAATTTTTAATTGCACTATAGAACGCGCATTTAAAACAGCCATTTTGTGTGATCTTAGTAAAATTCATACCGGATTTCTTTTTAGTCCAAAAGTTGTTAAAGTAAGTGATTATGAAAACTGGGGAAAGATAAACTCAAGCAAAAAGATCTATGCTGCGAAATCAATTTTTCAAAAAGGTGGATTTATCTTTATAGACAGAGTTATTGAACGAGAGGAAAACAAACACTGGCTTATTCAGGTAGATGAATTCCAAATATGGAATTTGGGGTTTTATAAATTTGTTGGAAAATGGGAAACCAAAGAACTTGGTGAGAATAAAATCGAAGTTAAATATAGCTATTCCTTATATTCAAAATCTGTTCTTTTTTATCCATTAAATTGGTTATTTACTGTGATTTTTTGGAGAATTTACATGAAAAGAGTTGTTAAAAACATTAAGATCTTGGCTTATTCTGACGAACCTTATCAATATTCATAGTAAGTAACATTTGAATGTCCTATTTCATTTTGCTTATAAGTCGAACTCAGTTTAATAGATAATCTCAGATATTGCCCCAATCTTAGTTGAAAATCAAGATTGATTAAGAGAGGAATTGC
>CAYOIL010000247.1:0-6240 GCA_964403985.1 uncultured Saprospiraceae bacterium | reverse complement strand
GGTAAATGTCGACGTCGCACCAGACATCACAACAGGATTGCTAACGAACCAAGCATGTGTCGTCGGCACAAACAACGACACAGCCCTAGGGAACAACTGCTCAAATGTCATCACTATCATCGTAGAGCCGCCAACACCAGAAAAAGCAGATCTCTCCATCACAAAGACACCAGCGACAACCAGTGTCGCGACAGGGGGCAACCTCACCTACACCCTAGAAGTCACCAATGATGGACCAGATCAAGCAGATCCACAGCTCAAGGTAACAGACACGATCCCAGAAGGCATGACCTTTGTCTCAAACACAAGCAGCTGGACATGTGTCGGTGGATTTGGTGGTGCACTCACTTGTACAAGCAACAGTGCTCTTGCAAATGGACAAACAGACAGCTTCGACATCGTCCTAAGTGTAGACACCACCGAAGAAGTACAAGTCACCAACCACGCCTGTGTCCACGCCACAACATCAGACACAGACACCAGCAACAACTGTACAGAAGCACCTCCAGTAAATGTCAACGAAGCAGACTTCAGCATCGTCAAAACAGCCAGTCCACAACAAGCAAACCCAGGAGACACACTCCTCTTCACCATCGCACTGACAAACAACTCTGCCACTCAAGCCACAACTGCCACCATCACAGACACCCTCCCAGCAGGATTCACAGCACAGAACTTCAGCATCGGAAATGACTCAACAGCTACGACAACCAGCGGAAACCCAACTGGCTTCCCATACAACTGGACAGGAACCATGGAACAAAACGAATACGTCACCATTGTCGTAGAGGGAACAGTCAACGCTGGCTTCACAGGAACAATCTTAAACACAGCGTGTGTAGGGTCAGAGTGTAGCACTACACCACCAGTCACAGTCATCAATCCACCAAATGGAGAAAACGCAAACCTCAGCATGAACAAGGTAAGCTCGACCCCAATGACAGCCGGAGGCACAGGCACCTTCTCCTTCATCGTGACCAATCAGGGTCCAGATGCAGCCGTCTCTCCAATCATCGTCTCTGACACCCTCCCACTAGGTATGACCTATGAAGCAAGCTCCACAAATGACTGGGTGTGTAGCGCGGATACCCTCACACCACAGACAGTCACCTGCACCTACACAGGAGCTGACATCGCAAGTGGAGAAGACACAACTCTCACCATCGGAGTAGCCTTAGACGAAAACATGGCAACTGGTTCTATCACCAACACCGCCTGCGTCCAGGGAAGCCAAAACGACACAGATCAGGGTGATAACTGTGATGAAGAAGGTCCAATCGTCATCAATCCTCCAACAGGAAACAGTGCAAACCTAGCAGTAGAGAAAACAGCGGCACAAACAGATCCAGTCACAGTCGGAGATCAAGTAACCTACACCATTGAGGTCACAAATGCAGGCCCAGACACAGCCACCGGACCACTAACCCTCACAGAAACCCTCCCAGTAGGCACAAGCTACGTCTCACACACAAATATCGCCTGGACCTGTACAGCTTCAGTGGCTGACGTTGTAGAGTGTGAACGCACAAATGATCTGCCAGTAGGAAGTGACAGTTTTGAAATCACAATTCAAGTGGACGACTTCCTTGCAGGAACAATGGAAAACACTGTCTGTGTACAGTCAGCCACAGAGGATGCTGATGCAAGCAACAACTGCAAAACCACGCCACCGATCATCGTAGAGCAAAACCAACCAGCGCTACGTCTCGAAAAGACAGGCGTCATCGATGATGGGGGAGACGGACAAATCGATCCAGGTGATGTCATCAACTACTCCTTCCGCGTAGAAAACGCAGGTAACACACCAATCACAGGAATCACAATAACAGACGCCATCGTCCCAGTCACAGGCGGACCAATTGACCTAAATCCAGGACAGTTCGATGCGACAACCTTCAGTGCGGTCTACACCATCACTGTTTCAGATCTCGGCTCAGGCAACGTCGTCAACCAAGCAGTCGCGAGGGGGACAGATAACAGTGGAAATCAGATTGAAGACACATCAGATGATCCATCGACACTCATCCAAGATGATGCAACCATAGTAGAGCTTGGACAAGTATCAGAGCTAGAACTCGCCAAAGCAGCAACCGTAGAAAACACCAACGGAAACGCTGTAGTTGGTGACGCAGGAGACACCATTGTCTATGCCTTCACAGTCTCCAACACTGGAAACCTCATCGTAAGTGACATCACCATCACAGATCCAAATGTGACAGTAGAAGGAGTCCCAATCACCCTCATCCCAGGCCAAAGTTCTGTAGGACACTTCACGGCCTCGCATCTCATCTCACAAGCAGATGTAGACGCAGGACAGTTCCAAAACCAAGCAACAGCCAGTGGAACAGACAGTAATGGAACAAATGTCTCAGACATCTCAGACGACCCAACGACAACGACACCAAACGATCCAACCATCATCACCCTCCCATTTGAAGGAGAACTCGAACTCTTGAAAGAAGGGACGCTCAACGATGAAAACGGAAACGGAAAGGGAGACATCGGAGAAACCATCTCCTACACCTTCACCCTAGAAAACGTCGGTGTCACAACCCTCACCAATGTCACCATCACTGATCCACTCCCAGGACTAAACATCTCAGGAACAGTGATTCCAACCATGACCCCAGGACAGATCGACAGCACAAGCTTCACAGGAAACTACATCATCCGCGGAGCAGACATCAACGTCGGTTCAAAGGAAAACCAAGCCATAGCGACAGGAGTAGATCCATCAGGAGACACCATCACAGACCTCTCAGATGACCCAACAACCACAGATCCAAACGATCCTACAAGAGTCCTCCTCTTAACAAACATCCAAAGCATCCTCCTTCTAGAAAAGACAGGCAGGTTCCTAGATGACAACGAGGACGGACAACCACAAGTAGGAGAAACAGTAGAGTACACCTTCTACGTCAAAAACAACGGAAACATCTTGATGACAGACGTCACAGTCACTGACCCACTCGTACAAGTAGACGGAGATGTCCTAACTCTCCTCCCAGGACAAGACAACGGTACAAACTTCACAGCCCTCTACACACTCACCAGTGCAGACCTCACAGCCGGAGAAGTCGTAAACCAAGCAACAGCAACCGGAAAGGATCCAGACCTAAACACCCACACAGATCTCTCAGATGACCCAACTGACCCTGAGGACGTAGACACAGAAAACGACAACGAACCAGACGACAAGACAGTCATAGAGTTTGATACAACCCCACTAAATGTCTGTGGAAACGGCCTCATCGAACAGGGAGAGCAATGTGATGACGGAGACACAGGAAACGGAGACGGATGTTCGGGCACCTGTCAGACAGAAGAAAACTACATCTGCAACGGAGAACCATCAGTCTGTATCTCCACAAACACCTGTGGAAATGGAACCCTCAACACGGGGGAAGCGTGCGACGACGGAAACAACATCCCAGGAGATGGCTGTAGCGCAATCTGCCTCATAGAAGGAGGAACAGGCACCTGCACAGACGACAGCCAGTGTGTAAGCGGCTCATGCAACGAAGGGACAGGCATCTGCGAACCAGAAAACCCAATAGCAGTCTGTGGAAACGGCAACATCGAACAGGGAGAAGCATGTGATGACAGTAATACCCAAGACGGAGATGGCTGTGACAACCGCTGCCAAGTAGAAGGGGACTACCAATGCACAGATCAACCATCAGTATGTACAAAGGATCTAGAAGCACCAGACCTAACAGACGAATCAGACACTGGAACATCAAACACCGATAACGTCACCTCTGACACCACCCCAGAATTCACCGTACAGTGTACAGGAGCAGGAGACATCATCCGTCTCTACAGTGACAACCCAACGCCAAACACCCAAGTAGGTGCCCACACCTGTCAGGGAACAGGAGAAGAAAACGCTCCAGCAGTCCTCCCAGAAGGAGTCCACAACGTAACCTACACCAGAACATCAGGCGGCATAACAGACGGACCAAGCAGCCCACTAGAAGTAACAGTAGACCTCACCCCACCAACAGGACCAGGGAGTATCATCAGACCAACAGATACTGTCTACAGCCCACTCACAGACCTAGAAGGAAGTTGTGGCCCAGGATCAGAAAACGGCACAGTCGTAGTAACGACAACACCTGAGGATGGATTCGTCACAAACTATGGTGTAGAGATCGAACTCAACAGTGACGGAGAATTCATCATCATCGATCCACAGTGGACAGACGGTATCTACCAAGTAAATCTCTCCTGCACAGACGCAGCTGGTAATGGACCAACCAACGTCACCGTCATCCCAGGAACAGTCACCGTAGATACAGAAGGTCCACAAAACGCTCCAGACTTAACAGACGAATCAGACACTGGAGCAAGTAACACAGACGACCACACCAGAGACAACACCCCAACCCTCACAGTAGAGTGTGAAGCAGCGGGAAGAGTCATAACCCTCTACACAGACAACCCAACAGCACAAGCAGTCGGAACACACACCTGTCAGGGATCAGGACCAGAAGAAGCAACTGTCACCACACCACTAACAGAGGGATTCCATGACCTAACCTACACCATCACCAAGCCAAACGGACAGGAGTCGACTCCATCCCCTGCACTCCCAGTATTCATCGACACCGTCCCACCACAGACTCCAACAGTAAACGCTCCAACCAACGGCTCACCAGTCTACGGACAAGCAGAACCAGGATCTACAGTCACAGTGACAACACCATCAGGAGCAACCTGTACCACAGAAGCCTTAGCAAACGGAACCTACAGCTGCACCCTCTCTCCTGACCCAGTAGACGGAGAAGACATCACAGTGAGTGCGGTGGATCTAGCAGGCAACGAGTCACCAAACAACACTGTAACAGGAGGCATCTCGACAGAAGTGCCAAGCGCCCCAGTCTTCACCCACATCAGTGACGACACAGGAACAGACAGCACAGACGAGATCACAAGCGACAACACCCTAGAAGTCCATGGCATGGCCCCGCCAAACACTGATGTCTTGATCTACGTAGACGGAATCCTCATAGAAGAAGTCAGAGCAGACGAAAACGGAAACTTCATCTGGAATGCTCTCTTCCCAGACGGCACCTACACCCTAACAGCCATCAGTAGAACAGACAGTGGAACGCTCTCAGAAGAATCAGATGAATTCCCAGTAACCGTAGACACGAGTGCAATCGTAGACATCACAGGAATCCCAGACCTAACAGATGCATCTGACACAGGAGCATCAAACACCGACAACGTAACAGGAGTTAGGACCCCAACCTTCACAGTGGAGTGTGACGAAGAAGGATCCGCAGTAACTCTCTACGCCAATGGCCAAGTAGTAGGAACCCACATCTGCACCGGACAAGGACAAGAAGAAGTCACGGCAAGCACCCTCCCATTTGGCACCCACCAGATCACCTACTCACTCACAGACAGAGCAGGAAACGAATCCCTCAGATCACAAACTCTAGAAATCACCATCTCAGAGCAGGGAGGAGAAGGTACCATCCCAGTCTACAGATTCTGGAGTGAAACCTACCGATCACACTTCTACACCAAGAGCCAAACAGAAAGAGACTTCGTGATCATCAACTACCCAGACAACATCTGGCTCTACGAAGGAGTAGCGTTCCACGCCTACGCACAAGGAAGCGCCAACACCACCCCTGTCTACCGACTCTGGAGCGAGACAAAGAGAACCCACTTCTACACCATCTCAGAAACAGAAAGAGATGCAGTAGCAGCCAGCCCTGACTGGGAGTACGAAGGCATCGAGTGGTACGCACATCCAGCAGGCCAATCAAACAGTGTTCCACTCTACAGGTTCTACTCACCAACCTACGATTCACACTTCTACACCAAGAGCTCACTAGAAAGAGATATCACCATCGGCAGAAACGGCAACTGGCAACTAGAAGGAATCTCGTATTACATTCCGCAGTAAGGGGGAGTAAGCCTAAACCCAAAACCACCCACTGGTATCGGGTGGTTTTGGGGTTATCCACAGAAAAAAAGAGAAGTCTCTTGGGGAAACTGTGATACAATACACATGTGAAAATACAAACAAAATGATGCGCAGAAACAACGTCAAAATGAAATGCGAGCCCTTCGGGTTTTTTGACGTTTTGTGTGCGCAGCAAATATAAATAGAGAGATAGAACAATATGTTGAGAAAAACAAAGAGACAACTAAGATCAGTCTCTAAAAAATGCACCAAAAACATGCTAGTAAGTGCATTGATCTTTATATTCACATTTGTGC
>CAYOIL010000246.1:0-6308 GCA_964403985.1 uncultured Saprospiraceae bacterium | reverse complement strand
AAATTTGACTGGGCAATGGGAGAATGGTTAGCATTCGGATCTATTGTATTAGAAAATAGAAATATAAGAATGAGCGGTCAGGATGTGGAGAGAGGAACTTTCTCACACAGACATGCAATTTTCAAAAGCCCAGATGAAGTATCGGATTATAACCGCTTCAATAATATTACTGAGAAACAAGGTAAGTTGAAGATTTATAATTCACTACTTTCAGAGTTTGCTGTAATGGGATTTGAGTATGGATATTCATTAGCAACACCGAATGATTTAGTTATTTGGGAAGCGCAATTTGGTGATTTTTATAATGGCGCTCAAACAATCATCGATCAATATATTTCTTCAGGAGAAAGTAAGTGGGGCAGAATGAGCGGATTAGTGCTATTGTTGCCGCATGGATTTGCAGGACAAGGGCCAGAACATAGTAGTGCTCGACCTGAACGTTTCTTGCAACAATGTGCAGAATTCAATATGATTGTGACGAATATTACTACTCCAGCGAATTATTTCCACGCGTTGAGACGTCAAATCACTTGGAATTATAGAAAGCCAATGATTAATATGGCACCAAAATCTTTATTAAGACATCCTTTATGTTTGTCAACAATTGAAGATTTTACTGGAAATACTAAGTTTCAAGAGGTGATTTCTGACACATTAGCCGATGCAAAGAAAGCTAAGAAATTGATTTTCTGTTCAGGAAAAGTATATTACGATTTAGTAAAAGCAAGAGAGGAAGCGAAGAAAGAAAAGGAAGTTGCAATTGTAAGAATCGAACAATTATATCCATTCCCTGCGAAACAAGTGGAGAAAATCTTAGCAACTTATAAGGCTGCGAAAGATGTGCTTTGGGTTCAAGAAGAACCGGAAAACATGGGCTACTGGAGGTTTATCATGTCGAATATGAGACGAACACCTATTGAGGTAGTTTCTCGACCGGCATCTGCTTCACCTGCCACAGGTTACAAGAAAGTTCACGATAAAGAACAAGCAGAAATTATGAAAAAGGCTATTGGATAAGAAAAGTCATCGTTTTTTTAAGATCGTGATAAAGAAGGTTTTTGGGGTTAAACCCCAAAAAAAATAACCTGAGTTCAAGTTAATTGTGCAAATGCAAATCTTAGGAAAAGCCAGTATTTAGTTGAGAGAGCGAACATCTAGCAAGCTAAATGAAGTTTTCTAAACAAAAAGAAAGGTGATTTTATATGATTCTTAATACTTTATTGACAAAATGAAACGCTTAACATAAAAGAGCATTTCCCAAAGTGAAGTACTCTTTTTGGTTGCCTATAAGATAGGGTATTACAATTAATGTTCGTCTTAACAGTGGTCAAAAAGCACCAAAATTTAATTTCTACACATCATTAGTATAAGTAAATCAATGCATATGAAATTATTTAAGTCCTATTTCTTTATATTCTTTGCCTTTTTAATTTTGGCTTGTACGCCAAAAACGACTGAGCAAATTATTGATAAAACGGAAGAAGTTGTAAAAGTAGAGAAAGTAGAATGTGCCACTTTTAATGATTTGGGAAAGAATAAAAATGAGTCAATTGAGGCATTTATTCTTTATAAAGATCAGATTAAAGCCAAAGATTTTGATGCTGCCTATCCACTTTGGCAAAAAGCAATTCGTCTTGCTCCCAAAGCAGATGGAAATAAATCTTATCATTACGATGATGGGATAAAGATTTTTAATTATTTCGCTGACAAAGAAATGGAGGAAGCCAATAGAGCAATGTGGGCAGATTCAGTGAAAATGTTGTACGATCAAAAAGAAAAATGTTACGGATCCTCGGATGAATTGACTTCCAAAAAAGCTTATGACTTATATTATAATTATAGAGAGAATGTCGGTGATTCTTACTTATATGGTCTTATAAAAAAAGTTGTTGACAATACAGGAAAAGACATTCCTGAGTATCTTGTAAATCCGTTTAGTAACTTAATCGTATCCAATATAATCAGCAAGTCTATAGAAGTAGAAGAGGGAAAGAAATACGCTAATTTAGTAATGGAAACGATTGCAGATGGGATTGCGAATTGTGGTGATGATTGCAAAAACTGGAACATAATAAATGATTATTCTATAGATCGATTAGCCGTTCTTGAAAGGTTTCCAGCCTTCTATCCTTGTGCCTATTATGTAGAAAAATATTATCCAGAGTTTCAAGCAGCCTCTGGTGATTGTGAGGTGATAGAGTCGGTAATGATTCGATTAAGAAGAGGAGGATGTGAAGAAAGTGATTCAAGGGTAGCTGAGGTTTTAACAGCTTATAATTCAAATTGTAAGAAAGAAACTACAACTAAGAAAGGGCCATTAAGTGAGGCTTTTGATTTTTACAGAAATGGACAGTATGAAGAAGCTGTAGCAAAATTTGATGAATACTTTGCAACGGAAACGAACACAGAAGATTTAGCAAAGTATCAGTTAGTTGTAGCGAAAATCTATTATAGAGATTTAAAGGATTTTCCGAAAGCTCGAAAATATGCGCTGGATGCAGCAGCTAATAAAGGAAACTGGGGAGAACCATATATATTGATAGGAAAATTATATGCTACAAGTGGTCCAATATGTGGTCCTGGAACAGGATGGAAATCTCAAATTGTAACGTGGCCAGCGATAGACAAATGGAATTATGCGAAAAAAATTGATTCTTCTGTTTCGTCTGATGCTAATAAATTGATAAAGCAATATCAGAAATATATGCCTTCGATTGAAGATATATTTTCAAGACCGAATGTAAAAGAAGGAGGATCTTTTTATGTTGGATGTTGGATAAAAGAGAGTACTATTGCGCGAGCAGCAAAATAAAAACGAGTGGATTCAAAATTTTCAGTTGGCTTAGAAGGGATGAAATTTTATGCTTTTCATGGTTTTTACAGTGAAGAGCAGAAGGTGGGCAGAATGTTTGTGGTTGATGTAAAACTCGATGTTCATTCGAATTTGGATGGGAAGGACAACATAAGTGATACATTCAATTATGAGACAATATATAAGATTGTTTCTACAGAGATGTCAAATCCTCAGAAGTTAATAGAAACGGTTGGTTTCAATATTAAACAAAAGCTCATAAAAACGTCGAATCATCCCATCGAAGGGAAGATCCGTATTTCCAAAGAAAGCCCTCTTATGGGTGGTGAAGTTAGTCGATCAGTAATAGAAATTTATATTTAGTAAGGTTTACATAATATTTGGTTCAACGACCTTTTTTATTAAGAAAAGAATAAAAAAGGGAATAGGATAGGTTGTTTTATTTTTAAAATTCTATTTTAGCCAAACGAAAATTTGTGTTTTTACAAATAACAAAAAACTAGACTAAATATTTATGAGTTCGACTTCAAATAAATCGATTTTTGATTCTACGGTATTAGGACACCCATCAGGGTTGTTTGTATTATTTTTCACAGAGATGTGGGAGCGTTTTTCTTATTATGGGATGCGTGCAATATTGGTGTTATTCTTAATCAGTTCCATAGGAATTGGTGGATGGGATTGGACAAGTGCAGAGGCAATTTCATTATATGGAACATATACTGCAATGGTTTATTTGACACCAATTCTTGGTGGATTTTTAGCCGATAAATATCTAGGTTATCGAAAGGCTGTAGTTATAGGCGCCTTATTGATGACAGCTGGTCATGCTGCAATGGCTCTTGAATTCGCTAATATCTTTTTATACATAGGAATAGGTTTGTTGATTATAGGCAACGGTTTTTTTAAGCCCAATATGACTTCTATTGTATCAGTAATGTATAAAGATACTCCAGAGAAAAAAGATGGAGCGTACACTATATTTTATATGGGTGTAAATGCAGGAGCATTTTTAGGAATTATGTTGTGTGGATATATAGGAGAGAAAGTTTCATGGTCTTATGGTTTTGGACTTGCGGGAATATTCATGTTATTGGGTGCCTTACAATTTTACTTTGCTCAAGGAATATTTGGTGATATAGGATTAGCACCAGAACAAAAAGAAGCTGAAGAAGAGGTAGATGAACAATTAGAATTTGAAGGGGATCGATTAAATCCATTTACTGCTATTGATAAAGCCTTAATAGTGATTTGTGCATTTATAGGACTTACATGGATTATAAACGATCCATTAACTGAAATTGGTGGAATAAATCTTTTGAGACAGATATAAATGGCTATTACATTCTTACGGGTGTAGTTCTATTCTTGTATTTATTGATTAGTAGAATAATTAGATATCCACTTGTTACTAGAGACCGAATGATAGCTATTGTAATATTCGCAATTATGACCGTACTATTTTGGGCGTGTTTTGAGCAAGCTGGTGGTTCGATGACTATTTTTGCAAAACAATACACCGGCAGGATAATGGCTGGAAGTTGGGCAAATATTTTTATAATCGCCAATCTTTTGATTACAGTAGTTCCTATAGGTATAATTACATGGGTATTGTATAAGTTATTTAGGAATACATTTGCAAATTATGCAATATCAAATATCTTTCTTGGTTCGAGTTTCGTCATTATTTGGATGATAGTATTTTGGATGATTAATAGAGATTTAAACTCTAGCTCTTATCTAGTTGAATATGATCAATTTAAAACAACAGAGATTAAAGATGGTGAAGAAGAAGAGATTACAACAATAGTTACGGCATCTACAATAATTCCAGAAGGAGTAGAAGTTACTAAAGCAGAAACTTCGGTAATAGAGCCAATTGAGTTATCTGTAGGGGAAAAGTTAAATCTTTACGAAGTAGATGGACAATTCATTTATATGGATGAGGAAGAAACAAAAACAGCAATATCGAAATTAGCAGCCATAGATAAAGGTTCACCAATGATTACAGCAACGGTGACCAAAGTAAAAGAGAATGAGGTAGAAATTCCGGCAACGTGGTTTGGTATACTGAATTCATTGTTCATTATTATGTTTGCGCCGCTATTTTCTAAATGGTGGGAAAGTAAGTATAATCCTTCAGCCGCAACTAAATATGGTCTTGGATTGATATTAGTAGGAGTTGGTTTTGCAGCATTAATGTATGGAGCAAATGGAATAGCAACAGGTGCTCAAACAGCAGCTGTAAGTATCATTTGGTTAATACTTGCCTATCTCTTCCATACACTTGGAGAACTCTGTCTATCCCCTGTTGCCTTGTCTTATATAAGTAAACTTGTACCTGCTCGTATGATCGCTTTAATGTTTGGAGTGTGGTATGTAGCAGTAGCAATAGGAAATAAAGCAGCTGGTAAAATGGGAGGTTCAATCGAAAAAATAGCTGAAGTAAATGGACTTTCTTACTTCTTTATGCTATTAACAGTTGTGCCAATCGTATTGGGTGTAATAGGGATTTTACTGAATCCTGTTATTAAGAAACTAATGCATGGTGTTCGTTAAATTTCTTTGGGCTTAAAGCCCAAAAAAGAGAAGCGAAAAGTGAATCTTTACAAGAAAAATTGTGTTGTAACTATTGTGATTAAGAAGTATTAATAGAGATCCAAAATCGGAAATCTTAACCTTACGGATTACAAATGTAAATTGATATGATTTTTTTACTAAGAATAGTTGCTGTTTTACTTGCAGGATATTTCTTGTATATGGTATTTGATTGGTGGAGGGAAAATTATTCTCCCAACATGCCTTGCCCTCAATGTGAAGGTGAAGGAACATGGGATGTAACCGATGATGAGGAAGCCTGCATATTATGTAAAGGAAGTGGAAAAATTGAAAGACAAGTATAATGTCATTACAGCGTAGCGAATTGGCTTCAGAAATTATTACAACAACTCATAAGATTGGCAATAAAGCTTTTGTACTACATCCATATGGTGGTATGTACTGGGCATCTAAGAAAATTCTTTTTGTATCGGACACCCACTTCGGAAAGGTAACACACTTTCGTAAAAGCGGTATCGCTGTGCCGATGGGAGCTATTGAGGAAAACTGGGATAAGCTTAACGCATTAATTGACTATTTTAATTGTGAGCAATTAATTGTGCTAGGTGACTTATTTCATAGCACAGAAAACAATGAGTGGGACTTATTTAAAGCTTTCATTAATTCATATGCGGGCATAAAATTCACTTTAATTATAGGAAATCATGATATTCTAGACGCTTCTCGATATAGTGATGCTGGACTGGAAGTACTTGAATCTATGGATGTAGAAGGGTTACATTTTAGTCATCATCCAGAAGAAGTAGAAGGAAAATATAATATTCATGGACATGTTCATCCTGCTGTTTTAATGCGTGGGAAAGGGATGGGGAGTAAAAAGATGTCTTGTTTTTATTTTGGCGAAAAATGTGGAATTATGCCTGCATTCGGTTCATTC
>CAYOIL010000245.1:2855-6336 GCA_964403985.1 uncultured Saprospiraceae bacterium | reverse complement strand
TATGTCACAATTAAACAAAAAAAAAGACTGCCTACTTATGAGACAGCCTCTTTTTGTTTTAGGTAGTTGAGTTGCAGGTACTTTAATATAAGATTACCAATCTATTTTAAAATAAATGGTTAAGAAAACAGAATTTTCTAAACCGTATTTTTGTTAGTGCTATGAAAACTTGAAACATCCTTTAATATTACGTCACAGCATTTTTTATTGCACCCTAAACCAGCTTAATATCAACAAAAAATGGCTTTTTAATTTGATTAAAAAGCCATTCTAAGTAAGTAGATAAGATTCCATTAACTCGTCGCTATAACTCCCAATACTTCTTTATATAGAATTGGATTAGGGTAAGCTTTGTTTAATGTGTATTTCATGATATCAAAAGAAGTCACAATTCCTTTTAATTCACCTCTCAAATTAACAACAGGTAAGGCATGAAATCTTTTATCCATCAGTAATTCGGCTGCAGTTCCTACTTTATCAATAGGACTTATCTTACATAAGTTTGTGCTCATAACCTCACTAACGTGAATGTGTTTGTAGTTTTCTTGTTGTTGATTGAACTTCCACAAATCGTAGGTAGTTACTAAGCCAACAAGCTTATTATTTTTTGTTACGGGAAGGTGATGAACTCTTCTTTTCTTAAAAAGATCTAAGACATCGGATAAAGTACTTTCTGGAGAAACAGTGACAGGAGCTTTTGTCATAATGCTTCGGATTTGCTCATTCATCATAACTTTGATATTTGGTTTAGTGCAATATACAATAAAAAACGAATAGAATTGCTATAAATAGTTAGATTATAAATTAATATTCTACTATTTAGACGCATTACCTATCAAAAATGCTGCGTATAACCCAAATTACTTTGCAAAAATTCTGTTTAATTATAAATTTATTTACTTTACTGTCAAAATGTCATTTCTTAGTATTGATTTTTGTAATTTTGCGTTCTTAAAATTTAATAAATGAGCTTGTATAACGACAATCCTACACTGGAAAGTTTGACAAAAACGATCGATGCAACTAAGCAAGGAGAGGTATTATCCATAGGGGACAAAGACGAAAAATCAAATTTTGCTAAGTTGTTCTATATAGAATCTTATGGATGTCAAATGAATTTCAGTGATTCTGAAATTGTTGCCAGCATACTATCAAAAGAAGGTTATGGTTCAACTCGCAACATGGAAGAAGCTGATCTAATCTTGATCAATACCTGCTCAATAAGAGAAAAAGCTGAGTTAACAGTTAGAAAAAGACTTCGGGTTTTTGATAAAATAAAACAAAAAAAGAAAGGTACTTTAGTAGGCATCTTGGGATGCATGGCTGAAAGGTTAAAAGAAAAACTGCTGGAAGAAGAGAAATTAGTAGACATTGTAGTTGGACCAGACGCATATAGAGATTTGCCAAACCTTCTACAATCTGCTGACGAAGGCCAAAAAGGTGTAAATGTATTTCTTTCTAGGGAAGAAACATATGCTGACATCTCTCCTCTTAGGTTAGGAAGCAATGGCGTTACTGCTTTCATTTCTATAATGAGAGGTTGTGATAATATGTGTTCATTTTGTGTAGTCCCGTTTACAAGAGGAAGAGAACGAAGTAGAAATGCCTTTACCATTGTTTCAGAAGCAAAAGATTTATTTGATAGAGGTTTCAGAGAAGTTACATTACTGGGGCAGAATGTAGATTCGTTCAAGTGGGAAAACCCAGAAACAAAAGAAACAGTAAATTTTGCTCAATTGATGGAAATGGTAGCAAAAGTTAGTCCTTTATTAAGAATTAGATTTTCGACTTCTCATCCGAAAGACATTACAATTGATGTTTTACATACTATGGACAAGTATGAGAATATCTGTAATTATATACACTTACCTGTTCAGTCTGGAAATAGCAGAATATTAAAGTTGATGAATCGAACGTATGACAGAGAATGGTATAAAAACAAAATAGACGAAATCTATTCTGTTATACCTGAATGTGCTATTTCATCAGATATGATAACTGGATTTTGTACAGAGACTGAGGAAGAACACCAAGACACATTAAGCATAATGAAATATGCTAAATATTCTATGTCTTATATGTTTTATTATTCAGAAAGAGAGGGTACATTAGCGCATCGAAAATATGAGGATGACATTCCTTTAACAGTCAAAAAGAGAAGACTAAGTGAAATAATTGAATTACAAAACAAAATTTCTACTGAAGTTAATTTGATGGATATTGGTAAAACCTTCAAAGTTTTAATAGAAGGTACATCCAAACGATCAGATGATGACTTTAAAGGTAGGAATTCACAAAATAAGATGATTATTTTCCACAAAGAGGAGGGTTTATCTGCTGGAGATTATGTTAATGTAACAGTTACAGAAGCAAACAGTGCAACATTAAAAGGTTACATAGTAAAATAATGGCAGTTGATCCTTTACAATCTATAAAACTTCGATTTGGAATAATAGGAAGATCAGAATCCCTAAATAGAGCCTTATATACAGCAACAAAAGTTGCTTCCACAGACTTAAGTGTCTTAATAAATGGAGAAAGTGGTGTAGGAAAAGAAGTTTTTTCAAAAGTCATACATTACCTTAGTCCAAGAAAACATGAAGATTTAGTTCCCATTAATTGTGGTGCCATTCCTAAAGGAACGATAACAAGTGAGTTGTTTGGACACGAAAAAGGTGCTTTCACTGGTGCAACAAGTGATCGGAAGGGTTATTTCGAAACAACTAATGGCGGTACAATTTTCTTAGATGAAATAGGAGAAATGCCACTTGAAACCCAAGCATACTTACTACGAGTATTGGAGTCAGGTGAATTTATAAGAGTTGGTTCTTCAAAAGTTTTAAAAACGGATGTAAGAATAATTGCTGCGACTAATGTGAACTTGGAAGACAGTATTAAAAAAGGGAAATTTCGTGAAGATCTTTATTATAGATTAAACACAGTTCCAATCAAAGTGCCTGCTTTACATGAAAGAAGGGAAGACATTTATCTATTGTTAAGAAGGTTTGCTGTAGACTTTTCTGAGAAATACAATTCGCCAGCAATTAATTTTGATTCAGATGCACGTTTAATATTAGAAAATTATACTTGGCCAGGAAATGTAAGAGAGTTAAAAAATATTGTTGAACAACTTTCAGTATTAACAGAAGATAGAGATATAGATGCTTTATCTCTTCTGGACATCGCACCTCATCTTAACTACAGAAACCTTCCTAGCATTGCAAATAGAGGAGAGAAAAAGAGAGAAGGGATTCAAGACAATTATGAAAGAGAAATACTTTATAAGTTACTTTTTGATATGAAGAATGATGTTACGGATATGAAGAAATTAATATTCGAAATGATTCGAATGAATAACTTGAATGTTCCTGACAAATTAAGTAAAACAGCATCATCAAGTTTCACTGAAATGCCATCAACCAAGTTAGACGATTACTTCGAAGAGAAAAACTCTCCAGCAGCTTATAAGCCTATTTATGAC
>CAYOIL010000245.1:0-2845 GCA_964403985.1 uncultured Saprospiraceae bacterium | reverse complement strand
CAAGAAAACAATCAACCAATTATTATCTCTAAAGGCCAATATGATGAATCTGAAATAATCGAAGAAAATTTATCTTTGGAGAAAATGGAAAAAGAAATGATTGGCAAAGCATTAGATAAATATAATGGTAGAAGAAAAGACGCTGCTGAAGAACTAGGAATTTCCGAAAGAACACTATATAGAAAAATCAAACAATACGAGATAGAGGCATAACTTTAATTTAATATTTCGATAACACAAAAAGAAGACATATTTCGTTTAAAAAGAACATTCAAGATTATGAAACAGTTATTTTTAATTCTTCTATTATTATTAGTTCAATCCTGTT
Organism: uncultured Saprospiraceae bacterium; assembly: GCA_964403985.1. Lineage (GTDB taxonomy): Bacteria > Bacteroidota > Bacteroidia > Chitinophagales > Saprospiraceae > JAHDFB01. Next base: position 2,517 of record CAYOIL010000245.1, on the reverse strand, counting down.
ATAGTTTTAAAGGAATTTCTATTCCCACCAATGTTGAAACATACAACATTCCATTTATAGAAATGACCACACCTGATGCTCCCCCATCAATAAACACTGATTTACAAGATAAATTGATTTTAAGAATCAATCAGGAAAGTCGTTTGACATTTAATGAATCGGCTCCAGACATAATACTCAAAACGACATTGACAAGATTTTTTGTTGAAAGTGTAGGGGCTAATGCCCAAAATTCGGTTGATGCTAATCAACTAAGCATATCGGTCAAAGTAGAATTTACTGATAATAAGAATGAGGAGAATTCATGGACTAAGAGTTTTACGAATAATCGACAATTTCCAACAGGAACAAGTCTTTTATCGGTACAAGACGCTTTGGTAGATGAAATTTTTGAAGATATCGTGGAAGATATATTTAATCAAGCATTTACAAATTGGTAAGATGAACGGCGAACAATTTTTAAATGTACTTTCAGATTCTAAAGCGATTGAAAATATTTCTTTAAATGACTTAGAAGTATTGATGCTTAAGTATCCATTTAGTAAAAATATTCATGCACTTTATTTGAAGAAAAAAAACCTTTTGGGTTTAACCCAAAAAAATAAGGCAGATGAAAAATTAATGATTCAACATAATCATCCGATTTTATTAAATCAGATCATTTCGAATCAAATGGCCCATCCAGATCATCAATCAATAAATGAACTGTACAATACAATTTTAAGCGATATAGAAGAAGAAAAAACAAACAGCAATTTAAGTGTTATACAAACTAAATCGATTTCACCAGTTAATAAAATACATAAAGTAATAACTGATAAAGAGGACATTGTAGAGAAATCAGTTGACATCAGTATTGAAAAGCACGAAAGAAAGCAGGAATTAAAACAACAAGTCGAATTAAAAAACAAGCAATTCCAACAGGACGAAGATTTCACAGAAAGTATAGTTGAAGAACCTTCAAAAGATAGTAATTCAGATATTAAGTATATAGAAGTACCCAAGCTATCAAGTATTAAGCATAAAAAGAAACCATCGAAAACAAAACAAAAATCTAAAGACATAAAATCAAAGGCTTTAAAAAAGAAAAAGGCACAAAAAGCTATATCTAAAGCGAAAAATAAGAAGCCAAAGGAAAAGACTAAAGTAAAACCGGTATCGGAGGATAAGGATATGACTTATTTTGATTGGTTGGACAATTTAAAAACAACCTCAGAAATCGTTAATAAAAAGCAAAAGAAACAAACAAAAAAGAAGAAAAGCGCAAAAAAGAAAGCTAAAGCAGTTAAGAAAAAAGAAAAACTTCAATCAAAAATTGATAAAAGTTTAGTTAGAAATCGTTCAATTTACACAGAGACTTTAGCCATTTTAATGGAAAAACAAGGTCACAAGAAAGAAGCAATCAATATATATAAACAATTAATGCTGAATAATCCAGAAAAAAATGATTACTTTGCGGGTCGTATACAGAAATTAAAATAGCTATGCTGAATTTATTAGTAATCCTTATTGCAATCGTTTGCGTTCTTTTATCTCTTATCATTCTTATACAGAATCCAAAAGGTGGTGGAGTTGATTCTACTTTTGGTGGACAAAGTGCCAATCAAATTTTTGGAGCTGCTAAGTCTACAGACTTTGTTGAAAAATTAACATGGGGATTTGCTGCAGTATTATTTGTACTTTGCATAGTTTCAGTTTTAGTAGTTAATTTATAATTCTATTTTTTTGGGGTTAAACCCAAAATCCATTTATATTTTCTTAATTAACTTAAGTTTACTCTTGTAGACATTTATTGTTCATGGGATTATATAATTAAATAATTGTAAATTGCCAATATGACATATGAATCAATACTTATGTCATACACTCTCTTTTAGAATGTAATTAAAAAGCAATAATGTCAGCGATATCTTGATTGGCATAATTTGTGACTTTAAGTTGAATGTATTTTTATTAATTAATTAAAAAGAAAATAATGAAACCTATTAACGATCGTGTAGTCGTAAAGCCGGCTTCAGCCGAAGATAAGACAGCAGGAGGTATAATCATTCCTGATACTGCGAAAGAAAAGCCTCAAAGAGGAGAAGTGGTTGCTGTAGGTCCAGGAAAAGACGGAATTGCTCCCACAGTAAAAAAAGGAGATACTGTTCTTTATGGAAAGTATGCAGGACAAGAATTGAATTACGAAGGAGTTGATTATTTAATAATGAAAGAAGACGATATATTAATCATAATATAATTCGATTTCCGACAAGTCACTTAGGAAAAGTACTTAAGAGAATTCAAATTACATAACAATAAAATTTAAAATATCATGGCTAAACAAATTAGCTTTAACTCAGATGCCCGAGAGAAATTAAAATCGGGAATAGATCAGTTAGCAAACGCTGTAAAAGTAACATTAGGACCAAAAGGAAGAAATGTTATTATTCAAAAGAGTTTCGGAGCACCGGTAATTACAAAAGATGGTGTTTCAGTTGCAAAGGAAATTGAATTAGAAGATCCAGTTGAGAACAT
>CAYOIL010000244.1:0-6384 GCA_964403985.1 uncultured Saprospiraceae bacterium | reverse complement strand
TGTTTTCAATATTCTTATAAACCACATTTCCGGTGTAGCCTTCAGCGCCAACTAAATTTACCATAACAGCACCAACTTTATTATCTGTTCTTCCTAAAGGTAAATCTAAAATGGCTCTTAGATGTTGTTCAAATTGTGATGTGTAACTTTAAATTCTAACATCTCCCCCATCATATTTTTGATATTTTGAATTCGAGGGTCACAGAATTCAAGTACCTTACCACAATCCACACATATTAAGTGATCATGTTGTTTATATCCATAACTCTTTTCATATTGAGTTACATTTTTTCCAAATTGGTGTTTTGTTATCAAATCGCAAGCAACCAAAAGTTCTAAAGTATTATATACCGTTGCACGACTAACTCTGTACTGTTGAGTTTTCATGTGAATAAATAAAACCTCTGCATCAAAATGATCCGTCCGTTTATATATTTCTTCTAGGATGGCAAATCGTTCCGGTGTTTTTCTCAAATTATTAGTTTCCATATAATTTGTAAAAATTGCTTTCGCTTCGCCGAATAACTCTTCGTTTAATACCGTCTCTGCTTCCATTATTTCTTTTCTTTTCTCACAACATTAGAAATACCTTCTATCTCTGTGAGTGCTTTAATAGCGACGTTTAACTGATCCGTGTTTATTACAACAATTCCAATATTCCCCTCGAAATATCCTTCTTCTCCAGCAATACTAAAACTTCTAATGTTGATACCAAGCTGTGAGCTAATAATATCTGAAATTTTTTGAATAACTCCAATACCAGAATCTACACCTGTAACAACAAGATCTACAACAAAGTTATTCTTTTTATCACCAACCCATTCCGCTTTAATTACTCTATAACCGTAATTGGCCAATAAATGAGTGGCATTTTTACAACTCGTTCTATGAATTTTCAGTCCTGATGCTGTCGTCAAATAGGCAAAAATATTATCTCCTTCTACCGGATTACAACAAGTTGCATAGTTATAACCATACGTATCAGCTGGTTCACCGTTGACTAGAATTTTAGCTTTGGCAAGTCGATTCGCTTTTTTAGCTTCAGCTTTTTTATTTTTTGGATCTTCTTGTTGTGCTACTTCATCACTAACAACTACTTCAGGTAATTTAAGATTATGCCCTTCAACATTAAAAACCTTCAAATCTGTAGATAAGTTAATTTCATCTTGAGAAATGGCGAAGTAAAGATCGGGACGAGAAATAAAGCCAAAATGTTTTACGAGCATATCGACATTGTCTTCGTAATTTACTTTCATGTTTTTCAGCTTACGCATCAAAGCTTCTTGTCCAAGTTCTCCTTTTTTACGTCGCTCTTCTTTCATAGCGTTCCGAATCTTAGCTCTTGCTTTTCCAGTTACCACAATCTTCAACCAGTCTTCTGTAGGTTTTTGATTCTTATTTGTAGTAACAGAAATTTGATCACCATTCTGCAATTGATATCCCATTGGAACCAACTTATTATTTACTTTTAATGCAGTTGCATGATAGCCCACTTCCGAGTGAATATCAAATGCAAAATCAAGTGCAGTAGCACCTTTGGGAAGAATTCGCATATCACCTGTTGGTGTGAATACATAGACCTCTTCACTAAACAAGTTCTTTTTGAAGTCATTCAAGAACTCAAGTGCATCAGCATTGGAAGTGTCCAAAATATCTCGCACATTATCAAGCCATACATCGAAAACTGAACTATTCGACTTTATCCCTTTATATTTCCAGTGAGCTGCAAAACCTCTTTCAGCAATCTCATCCATACGTTCTGTTCTAATCTGAACTTCTACATATTTCCCTGATGGACCAACGACAGTGGTGTGGAGTGATTCATAACCATTACCTTTTGGTGTAGTAATCCAATCCTTTAATCTTTCAGGAATTGGTTTATAAATATCCGTTATTATCGAATACATTGCCCAACATGCTGTTTTTTCTTTTTCGGGCTCTATATCAAGAATTACACGAACTGCAAAAAGATCATAAATTTGTTCGAATGGTACTTTTTTAGTTCTGATTTTATTAGCAATAGAAGAAATACTTTTAGGTCGATAAAGAATCCTATAAGAGATTTCAGTATCCTCAAACTGCTTTTTCATTGGTTTGATAAATTCCCTGATGTATTTCTGTCTTTCTCTATTTGTATTTGCTAATTTTTCAGTGATTTCCTGATAAAAATCAGGTTCCTGAATTTTCATAATGATATCCTGAAATTCAGTTTTAACTTTATAAAGTCCTAATCTATGGGCAAGCGGAGCATAAATATATTCTGTTTCTGCAGCTATCTTCAATTGCTTGTGACGAGGCATCGCACCTAAGGTTCTCATATTATGAATACGATCTGCCATTTTAATTAGAACAACTCTTACATCTTCAACTAATGTAGATATTTATCGCCGAAAATTTCACGAATTTGCTCTAAAGTGTAAGGTGTATCTTCTACAACATCATGTAAAATAGCACATATTACTGCAGTGGGACCAAGTCCAATCTCTTCGAAGCATATTCTTGCAACTTCAAGTGGATGAAAAAGATAAGGTTCACCGGATTTTCGCCTCTGTTTTGAATGGCCTTCATAAGCAATCTCAAAAGCTTTTTGGAGAAGTTCCAAATCATTACCAGTAAGAGAAGGTTTTACCACTCTTTTCAGTCGATTAAAAACCGACACTAATTGTTTGTGCTCTATTTCATTTATCGCTGTTGTCGATACTGGCATGAAACATATTTATGTGATTTGTAACTAATATAGTTAAGTCAAAAGTAAAGTTAATTCTCTATTTATTTATTGTATATATCAGAATCTTAAAGATTTGGGTAACTTCGCAACATGTCAATAGTAGAATATATAATCATTATTGCAGGTGGATTTTTTGCTGGAGCTATAAATTCCTTAGCTGGATTTGGATCAATTATTACTTTATATATTCTTATGGAAATAGTAGGTTTATCTCCTAGTCTAGCCAACGGAACAAATCGAGTAAATGTTTTAGCTAATGCATTTGCTTCAACTGCTGGTTACGCTCAGAACAAGAAACTTCGGTTAAAAAAAATATGGCCAATAATCATTTTGGTTATAACAGGAGCAATAGGAGGAGCAATAGTTGCAACTAAAATTAGTGATGACAATTTTAGGATCATAGTTCGGATATTGATCGTTTTCGTGGCTTTGTTATTGTTCTTAAAACCAAAAAGATGGATACAAAAAGAATCTGACGATAGTGCATTAAACTGGTTTATATTAGTGCCAGTATTCTTGATATTAGGATTTTATGCAGGATTGGTCCAAGTAGGTTCTGGATTATTTGTTTTAGCAGCCTTGGTTTTACTGGGTAAAAGAGAAATATTTGAGGCGAATGCTTTGAAAGTTTTTATCATTTTTATCTATTCCTTTTTTGTAATCTATACCTTTCATATAAGCGGTCTTATTGATTGGAAAGCAGGTTTATCTCTAGCTATTTCACAAGCTTTGGGAGCTTACTTAACTTCCCGCTTTGCCCCAAAAATGAACAACGCAAATACTTGGGCATATAGAATTTTAATTCTTGTGGTGATTTTTATTTTATGTCGAGAAGCTTATATGATCTTCTTTTAACAATATTCTATTTCTTACTATTTATTTTTTGGCTTTCGCCCAAAATAAATAGAAAAATATAAGCCTTCAATATTCCCATCTTTACTGATAAACAAGCATTTTTTATCGAAAGACACTGGTTAAAAATTCAATTTCTTCTTATTACAAGATTTCAAAATCTAAATTTTGGCACGATTTATGATTTTCTAAAGGCATTATGGATTTGGAGAAAATTAATCGAAAACATTTTATGGAAACCGATATGTATTATCGGGTTGGCTATGGACTTTCGTCAAAGCTATTGGAATTTAGAAATGGAATTATTTTCATTGAAGTTACAATGGGTAGAAAATGGAAGAAAACCTATAATGCAACTGCACATGAATTGGCTTATTGTTGGAAAGAAGCACATAATGAATTGTCTAAAGCGATTGCTTGTAAGGTTTTCATTATTGATACTAAGAAAAATCATTATAAACAGAGTCTGATTCATAGTGGGATAACTCCCGGATATGATGCAAAGAAAGGAGTAATTTACTCCGAGTATTACATGAATTAAATATATTGCTGTGACTGTTACAGTAAACCTGAATGATAGGTAATTTAACCAATTACCGAATCCTTTGTGAGAAGGATAATAGAACGTTAGTAGTCTTGAACACTACTTAATTGCCAATTCGTGAGAAAAATTGGTTTTGAAAGATGTTTTCCGTAAAGGAAGACATCTTTTTTTTATACATCCTAAGCCAGTTCTAAACAAAGTTTTTTTGACCAAATGATAAAATCTATAATGACTTACATTCTTTGATTTCGTCCTTTGTTTTTTTCTATGATTTACAATCAGTGCTTTTTAATAGGGGTTTAAAATATTTAAAATCAATTTACAACAATAATGCTCTGTAAGTAGAATCCATATCTTCCTTTATAAGCATACTGATAGACTTTAGAATTTTATTTCCAAAGGCACATTCCGTGCATCTTTTTTTCAAACAATATTGTTTATATAAATGAATTAATGCTTGAGAATCCATTGCATTTTTTACTTTAACATTGTGTTTTTTCCAACGTTTGATAATTTTGTTGGATTCAGGCTTTAGTTCGTTCATAAAGCGCATTGCACGATCAATATATTTATCTTCTCCCATAAATTGCCCATAAGCAAAAAGATAAGGGACAATACTATTTACGACAATGTTTGCCTTCGCTGTAAAGCCGAGTTTCTTTTCGCTAACTGAAGTTTCTTTGTCCCATAAAAAGTGAGAACTCCAATATGGATTAATTGAAAGATCAAATAGATTCAATAATTGGTCGAGGCTTTCTTCATATAAAATAGAGGCATGAAGATCTTTATGCTTATGATACAGAGATGCTAAGAATGCGATTCTCAATGTGGGAAAGGATGCGGGTCGCATTCTTGAAAGTTTCCATTCTACACCAGACATTGAAGTCAATTGATACTTAGTCTTCAAAAAATTATATTCATCTATGAGACTACTAGGATATTCATCTTTCCATTCTCCATTTAGCATTCCAGCTTGACCAAAAAATATAGATTCAAGTTGGAACAAATGATCTCTATGTTTACTGATTAAAGCTAATGGTATTGATCTTGCTAGAGAAGCCATTGCTTCACTATTTACTGGAAGTCCCATTCCTTTAGCGATACAAATAAAAAGAGTTTGACTCCAATTGTTTTTATTGGCTTCTAGTTCAATAGCAATAGGGTAACTTTTGGATTCTAGCCGTTCTATATACATTCTATTGAGCTGAAAATAAAAGATGTCTTTTTCGTTTTCATGGAGTTCATTAGAGCAAGCAATATCGTCAACCCGAGAATGGAGTTTTTCATACCCTTCAATGACATGAAATGGAATTCGGCCTTTTAATTCAATACAAGGAATTCTCGAACCATCTTGACGATAAATTATTTCATCCTCTTCGTACACAACATGTAAAATTACGTTTTGATAGTTAGCATCAGTCTCATGTTTGTGTTTAATCCAATCACTACTTAGTACATGCATTTCAATATGACCAAACCATTGTGATCGATCTACTTGGACTTGTCCTTCAAGAAAATCAGGTCCAGCATTTAAGTTATAATGTCCATATTTTGATATTGAAATCTCTTTATCTTCAGTTGTAAATAAATGCGTAATATCAAAATTTCGAGTTTTCCATACATAATGTAACAGTTCTTCTTTCATAGTTCATTATTGTTCACCTATTAGTGTAATGAACCCCCTATTCCGTTACAAAAAAATCGATTTTTTTTAAAAAAACTTTTGAAACCTAATGAAATTAGAGCTTACAGCGTATTGAAAAGCCACAAACACATTATGAAAATAATTAATATGATGTATTTCAAATAAAAAAACCTAAGACTTTTAACTAGTAATGTCTTAGGTTTTAGTTTTTATAATTGTAGAGATCCTATTTTAAGTCTCCATATATCATTTTAATGTACGGGCCTTCGATAAACGATTTTGGATCAATACTACTTTGGAGGTTAACTCCATTTTTCATTTCACCTTGTAATAACATGCGTGCACATTCACACATAGGACCTGCAGTAGTTGACTGAATTGCACGTAACATTTTGGTTCCTACCTTTAAAGGATATATATTAACTACTTTATCAATAGCTCTTAATCTACCTGTATCTGCTTTTCCTTTTACTCTACAATAAATGATTATAAAATCGTTTTCAACTGTTGGAATTTCTTCAAGCATTTTCTTTTCCAGAATTTTATCTGGATTTGGCTTATCCCCTATCTCTTTTAATTGTTCATTAACCCATTGATAATGCCCAACATATCGGA
>CAYOIL010000243.1:0-6416 GCA_964403985.1 uncultured Saprospiraceae bacterium | reverse complement strand
TACGTATCCATACTGGGGGTCACCAATATACTGGGTAAATAAAGGATATGTTGTTTTAGATGATGCAGCATTCCCTATTGTAGGAGAAGGAGATGAACAACCAAATGATTCATTTAGAGAACAATTAGTTTCGAATGCAAAAGCTGCAATTGATGCGGTGGATGCATTGGGTTATATTGATAGAGATAGAGTTGCAGTAGGAGGACATTCATATGGGGCATTTATGGTTGCAAATTTGTTATCACATTGTGATTTATTTGCAGCGGGAATAGCAAGGAGTGGTGCGTATAATAGGACCTTAACTCCATTTGGTTTTCAAAGCGAAGAGAGATCTTACTGGGAAGCGCCAGAAGTTTATTATACGATGTCTCCATTTATGCACGCTGATAAAATGAAAACTCCTTTACTTTTAATTCATGGTGAAGCTGATAATAACAGTGGTACATATCCTTTGCAAAGTGAAAGATATTTTAATGCCTTAAAAGGTTTAGGAGCTACAGCAAGGCTAGTAATGTTACCGAAAGAAAGTCACGGCTACAGAGCCAAAGAAAGCATTTTACACTTATTATGGGAGCAGGACCAGTGGCTTGATAAGTATGTAAAAAATAAGACAGAAAAGGCAGAAGATGAATAATTAACAAAGTTCAAGATTACTTTTAACTAAATTATTAGAAATTAAAAGTAAATACTCCTACTTATAAAGAGGAAAATAGTAAATCATTTGTATTTAGCACATTTTAACTCGAACTTGCCTTAAAAGGCTTTGTTAACTGGAGCTAAAAAGTAAAATCTCACTTTCATTGTATAATGAAAGTGAGATTTTTTTTTGAGATTTTGAATAGAAAAAAGATTTTCAGATTTGGCAACTTAAGCAACTTACCTATCAAATTATTGGCAATTATATAGATTGACATATTTTCAAACATAGTAAAAATGTGTATTGACAAAATATTATTCTGACCTTTCGAATATTTCAAATCAATATTGCACGTATCCTCTGTAGTTGAAATATTAATTCAATATTTGCATGAAATGTAAAATTTTATTTACTTTTACCCTGTCTTCGAGACCAGGCTTAAATCATGAAATTCTATTTACGTAAGCCTGATAAATTTGGATTTGTGATTTTATTGAGGAAGCCATCATTTAGATAAGTGATTGGCTTTCCTTTTTTTAAGCTTTTTTCTATTTATTTTTTATACAAAATCAAAATTTCAAAATCTGCTGATAAACCATTTGAACCACCTAAAGGAACAATAATAAATAGCAAAAGTCTGTAGAATAGTTATTATATTTAGCTCTTTTCCTACAAAATCAAGTCTATTTATGAATTCGAAAGCACTTATTCTTTCTAAATCCCTTTTTGCTTTAAATGGTATTATATCAATATTTATTGGTTTGGCTCATACATATGCTCATTATACAGAATTAGTAACAAATTAAATAAATGGATGGCTGGATAAAAATATTATAGTAACTGGCGTAGAATCCAACATATGGCATCTTTGGCAAGGTATGAGTTTAATGATGGGTATTCTATTGATTATCATAGGATTAATTTCATTAGCTGTTATATTTAATTTGAATAAAGGCGACTTCCCTCCTGTGAATATTTCAATCATTATTATTTTAATGTTAATCGCAGTTATTTATAGTGGTGTAAATTTCTTTGGATCTGCACAAGTATATGGTGGTATCTTTGGAATTGTAGTTCAGACAGCCAGTATTGTGATATCAAAAATTAAGAAATAAATTTTCTTTTCTATTATTTTGGGTTAAACCCAAAAAGTCATTTTCATTCATTACCCTTTTTTTATTGCACATTGCTTCTTCGCTTATTCACTTTTCATCTAAAATCAATTTCTTTAGCAAGTCTTCTTTATCCTCTTCTTCACACTTAACTCCATTATGGTAAAACGATACAATTTCAATTTGATCGCTTTCCCAACATAAAGAGGCAACATTATCTGGACTAATTGTATGTCGACCTACCATTTTTTCAGTAGTCCAATCAATTTGTGGAAAGCAGATATAAGCTAATTCTGAACATACTATTTTTTCAGTCGTATTAATGTCAAAGTTAAAATCATACTCTTTTCCTAATTGTCTAAAGGCTAACAACAATGATTTCTTCTTTTCTTCATAGCTAATACTATCATGGAAAATAGGCCTCAAAATCACAAAATCATCCACATTTAAGAACTCATCAAGTGAACTCAATTTAACGCCTTCTCTTAAGGCTTCTACTATTACTTTTCCATTATCGCTTTTCAAATCACCATCTGGAGCCATATCATTATGATACTTTTGAATCAGTTCATTTTCCCATAATCCTATCTCTTCCAATTCCTCACCATTTCCTATCCAAATTGCTACATGACCAAAATATCCAGGAATAAATTTATCAGTTAGCCTAAAAGGTGTTTTTTCTAAAAGTATATCCAATGGCTGCAATTCTTTTAAAATTTGTTCCTTTATGATAGGATCATTATACATTATTCCTTTTCTCATTTCTACTAGACCAGCAGTATTTCCAAAGAATTTACTTAACTCATTTAGACTATTGCTACCAATATCAGCCATTAAATCACTTACAAAAATTTGAGAAAGGTGTATTTTCTTAGTAAATACTCCAGTAAAATCAATCCTTTTAAGGTAGTCGTAAGATGGACTAGAGTAGATTAAATCTCGCAAAAAAAGAAACTGCTCATCAGTTTCATCAGAGAATAATTTCACTCTTCTTTCAACAAATTCAATTCCTTTAATAATTCTCTTTTGATTTTTAATTGAATTAGCTGCTTTAGTAACTTTAAGTAGTTGATTTTCGCTTACATCAAATCCCATATCAGAATCGTTAGCCACTCGTCTTACCCTTGAATCTTGTTCAAGTAAAACCACTCCAAGTAAATAATTATCATAAAGCACCAATGCACAAGCTGTCGATAACATTACAGCTTTACTCCTTTGTAATTCAGTAATATCTTTGCGCTTTAAAGTAGCTTGTGAAATTTTCATTGCGCTTTCATATTTGTATGTATAAGCGTACAAGGAATCTCTCAACTTCATAAATTCATTGGTATGACTCTTTAAGAAATTTAGATTATGAGCACCCAAAGGTTTTTCTGTATCGGCTTTTAGTTGATTCGAAAAATCCACCATTTGAATTCTATAAAATACGCTTCTCTCATACAGTCGATTGACGTCATTTATTTCATTGTCAAGTAAGGAGTCGAGATTTACAACGGATTTTAGTTCTTTTTTGAGCTTAAAAACAGATTGACTCTTTTGGGCCAGCATGTCCACGTTGAAAAAACAGATGAGTATAAAAACAGTGATTTTAACTTTTTTCATGATATTATATTAGTGCTATAATTATACAAAAATATAAGTTATTAGGTAAATGAAAAAATCCCTATCGAGCAACAATCATTTTAAAAATTCCACTATTTTCTTCAGAAGCCCAATGCAAAAAGTACATCCCTTCAGTATATTCAGTTAAATCAATCTCAATTTTGCCGTCTAATAAAAGAGATCTATAATACAATTTCCTGCCCAATACATCATAAATTGTAAGCTCTATATTATTCAAAACATCTTTAACTTGCTCTTCAAGAATAAACAATCCAGTGCTTGGATTAGGATATAGGTTTAAGGTTGATAAGTATCTGTTTTTAAATATATAGATGGAAACATTAATGTAATCGATTTGACAACAACCAGCTTCATTACTAACTTTGACCCAATATTGACCTGGATGATTTATTTCTAATGTAGACTCGGTTGAACCATCTTGCCATTCATAAAAATCTCCATTACTTCCTGCATTAAGTGTATGTGGTGTTGAAGTAATTACAATATCATCTCCTAGATCAACTAATTTTGTATCAATAATTTCTATGTTCATAAAATCAACAGCAGAACCACATTCATTTGTTACAGTAACCGCATATAAGCCTGCTTGGCTCGCTATAAGACTTGGTTCAGTGCTACCATCTTGCCATTTATATGTATAGCTATCATCCCCATTAGGATTTAAGGTTGTAGTTAATCCTTGACATATTTTTTGGTCAGGACCTAAGTCAACGACAGGGTCATTAATACCTGTAGAAAATCGCTTTCCTTTTACAAATTTTGGTAAACTTAGACTGTTTGTACCTGGACTTATATCTAAAATATTAATATTATGTCCACAATTATTAGCTGATTGATTTGGGTAGTTTATCACTCCCATAGTCTGTGCATCTGGATTTGTATGGTATATTTTTCCGTTGGGAGCCAACAATAGCTTTCGCAAGGTAGACATTTTTTTTATTAGTGTTCTTGAGTTATAAATTTGTGCTCCAGTTGTTAAAGATAAATCAAATTGATACAATCCATAGTCACCATCACTAATCCACATAAACGCATATAACTTAGTATCATCAGGGGAAATAGCAAATGCTGGATTCGATAAATGGGTAAAAGTTGGCAAATACAACGGATTAGAAAACTCACCAGTAGCATTATCAAAATCCATTAAAACAAAACTTGGTAAAAAGTTTTTCAGTTGAGTGAATGCTATTTTTTTACCACTGTTGAAAAAATGACCATTACTCCATACGGCATTGGTATTAATATCAGTAAATGTTGTTATTGGTTCAACACTTGAAGAATCAATCAAGTAGCTTGTTAATTCATGTATTTCAGATCTTATTACTATCCAAGCTTTTTCTCCATCTTCATGATATGCAGCGGTCAAAGACTCATGTGTTATATCACATAAAAAAACATTTTTAACTTCTGTTACATCTCCTAAACCGCCGTTTAATGACATATCTACTATAGAATATCCTACTCCATTCAAAAAATTGTGTCCAAATTCATCACATGTAAAAACATAATATTGACCAGGAAAATAAGGACGAGGAATTACTAATGCTTGATTTCGAGCGGAAGTCGATGATCCACCCATTAGTCCAGAACCATTTGGCATTACTGAGTTTGTTGCATCCCAAATGTTTAAGCCATTAGTATAAAACATCAATTTGCCATCATCATCAGAAATACAAGAAGTCCCTTCATATGAACTTAGTTCACTTCCAGATAATGCCACTGGCTCCCCACTATTAAAATCAATTGCAGCATTTTCACCAAAATACCAATGCATCTCCCTTTTATCTTCAGGAGTGCATGCTGTAACGTTAATTGTAATTGTAGAAGAATAGTTAAGGCAAGTAGATGTAACTCCTACCAAATACAATGTATAAAAGCCAGCATCCGAAAAAGTTAAACTAAGGTCAGTATCACTGCTATATAGATATCCATCCAAATACCATTCATAACTTATGTGTTCAGTACTTGTATTTATAAATTCCATAATCGTTTCTCCTGCTATGACTTCATTACTTTCTGTAATAAAACTAGCATGCCCTTCGCAGACTACTTCAAAACTTTCTTCCACAGTATCTTCACAATTGTTAATCGTATCCCTTACTAGTAAATTCACACTAAAAACGCCTTCATCTTCAAATGTATAAGTAGCATTTAATTCATTACTAAAAATTTGATTTTCTATGCGCCATTCGTATACATGACCTGAATCAGAATCATTTGTAAAACTCACTTCATTACCTGCTGATATAAGTGATGCTTCGCTAGAAGTAAAAGAAGCATTATAAGATTCAAAAGGACAAGGTTCATTACATTTATATGAGTTGAGCAAACTATTTCGTGTGGTAGTAAGAACTGTTTGCATTCTATTTTTTTGACCTTCAGTGAAGGCAGAAAAACAAGATAAGAAACCATAATCCATATAATTTATAAACATATCATTCTGATCTCCTAGACCACCCAGTGAAATAGGACGAAATGGATTATTTATCGATATATCATCTTCATCAGAACTACATGTATTTACTTCATCTCCGCATTCTACATTTTCAGTTGATTGATCGGGAGGTGTATCGCAAATACGATCCCCATCCAATTGACAATCGTCATTTTTACATGAATTTTCGAACGTGTGGTATAATCCTAAATAATGACCTACTTCATGAACAAAGACTTTAGAATTTTCTGCTGAAGTCCCAAAATAATTTGCTTCAATCACAATGCCATCTTCAGGTAATCCATGAGCTGAAGGCAAAAAAGCGTAACCAGCAACACCAGATCCGTTATTTATTGAATGGATTTCATTTACTACCCAAATGTTTAAATACTTCAATGGATCCCATTGCAACAATGCCTTTAAATCTTGATCTTCCGTTTCAACAGTGACATTTGTAAGAGGAGATTCAATTTTATTTATTCCAGAAGTAGAATTGTCTTCGGGATCGCGACTGGTTAAGCAAAAGTCAATTCCTGTATCAACGCCTGTAAGGGGATCATAAAAGCCCGTATTTGCAAACGCCTCATTCAAGTGTTCAATAGCATCAAGG
>CAYOIL010000242.1:2442-6464 GCA_964403985.1 uncultured Saprospiraceae bacterium | reverse complement strand
ATCGCTTTGTCGCAGGTTCGAGTCCTGCTCGGGGAGCCACTCCCCTCCTGGGTTGCGCAAAACTGCTCCCCGGAGGCGGCTTACGGCGGCGCAGAGCCATTTACCTCTTGCGTGGTAAGCAAGCAGGCGCGATCAGATGGCTCACGTTCTTCCGCGGAGCTCTCTGATCTCTCGACTGTCTCTGGACGAGTCGGTTGACGCTCTCGGGCAGCGTTTCCGCGGCGCCAAGGATCGGCTCATCATGGCCACCCAGGGTTGGCTGCGGTAGCGTCATGGCTTCCGGGCATCGGAATCCAGCCCCAACTATTCTCTGAGCACGCCACCTTGTGGAACGTGGCTCACACGGCGGCCCAATGCCGTTGTTGCAAGTGCTGCAATCTGGGACGAGCTTGAACCAACATGAGTGTCACCAAGCCGTAGCGGTACGGACATTCGCGACAGGGCAATGGCACACGGCGAGCGACGGGCCTCACTGCTCACGTAGTAAGGGCCCCTTGACCGCGTTACTGGCGCACCGGGAGACCAACTTCCGCGTGGCAACCTCACTTAGTGGTTTCTCGTGCAGTCGCCGATTGATGGCACCAGTCCATCCCGATGAGCAATCCGAGAATCCTCACGAGTGTGAACGACGCACGTTCGTGCTCGCTCAAGGCTACCATTTAGCAATGAGAGCAGGCATCCCGAGTGATTACAGTGACGCCCTCTCCTCGCGTGGATTCGAGCTAGAACAGCGAATTGCAGGGGGCGCTGATGGTGAGGTCTACCTGGCGCGCCAATCCAAGCTTCGGCGACGCATAGTCGCAATCAAGTTCCTTCGTGAGCACCTGGCACTGGACACCAAGAGGAGGGAGCGCTTCGAAAGAGAGGCCGACATTCTTGCCCAAGTCAATAGCCGAGCAGTTCCGTTCGTCTTGACTAGAGGGGCAGTGTCACGACCGGGGGGTAGCGTGCCGTACTTCGTCATGGAGAACGTTGACGGTAGGACGTTGTACGACATCGTCGTCAAGACGGGGCCGCTCTCACTGAGACGCACAATCAGGATCGCACTCGACCTACTTGATGCGCTAGACGAGGCACATGCGCTGCAAATCGTCCATCGTGACGTCCGTCCTGCAAACGTCATCGTGGGTGAGCGCAGGACGACACTGGTCGACTTCTCGTTGGGGGCCGATCGCAAGCTTGTCGTGAGCCCGACGAAGCAAGGAGATGGGCTAGGCAACTGGGAATATGCCGCACCCGAGCAAAAGGCTGACGCAAAGACTGCCGACCACCGATGCGACCTCTACTCGCTGGGTCGCACCATTCGTTTCATGCTGACTGGCTCCGCCACGGCCCACCCGGCATCGCCCACCGAGCCACCAGTCATTAAGGATGTTCTTGACCGTGCAACTGCAGTCAAGCCCGATGATAGGTACGCGAGTTCCCGTGCATTCGCCGAAGCGCTCAAGGCCATCAGCGCATACGAGCGCCCTGAAGGTGCTATAGCGGGCGGATGGGTGATCTGCCCCGATGCTCGGTGCGCAAAAGCCAGCGCAACGAGCCAGGGTTACGTTCGAGGCCCCTACGTCTCAGACTCCGAGACAAACTCACACTGCCAGGCATGCGGCAGCGCGTTTGTCCGAAGCTGCCAGGGGTGTGGTGCTCCAATAGCGGCGGAATTGTCCGGGCAGGTCGAATCCCAAACGAAGTCTGGGCCCGATCAGGCGGGCTACTACTGCGGGTCTTGCGGACACTGCCTGTTTGAAATCCCGTACTGCAAGGGTTGCGGGAGCTTACTGACGCATGACGAAATTGTAACGGACAAGCGAACGGAGACTTGTTCGAAGTGTCCAAGCAGCAGAGTCTCGTCAGCTGGGGGCTACGCCGACGAGTCGCCATTCTAGACGGCGTTGTTGCACGCATCGAGATACCAGAGGACTGTTCCAGACGCCTTCAACGAGTGACGTTCTTCGACCACGACCATTCGACCGCCTGCTTTCGATTCAGCACGTGGCAGGCGACCGTGGCCTCCGTCTCCTGCCCGGCTTGCGTTCGCGCTCGAAGACGCCCACCGATCACCGCCTTGTCGCGATAGAACGTGTTCTCAACCCGAGCCTGGCAAGGTATCCCGAGTCCTTCTTCCATTGTCGCCGGCTGATCTCCTTGAGATCGACCCCCATCAGCTTGAAGAGCGAGCGGATGAAGCCTTCCGTCTGACGCAGCGTCAAGTGGAAGACGAGCCTCATTGTCAACGCTGTCTCTATCGCCAGATCGGAAAACTTGGGTTGGGCACCACGACGCCCACTGGGCTTGGCCTTCGAAGCATCCAGGGCCTCCGGTGAGAGCTAAACGGTCACGTCTCCTCGTTGCACAAGTCCGCCACCAACGCCACGAGATTGGCACCGGAGAGCTCTGGCTTGCGTCACCCGCTAGCGACGACCTGGGCTGAGGATCTCGTAAGTGTGGAGGAAGTTCGCCATCTCCCCTGTCCGCTCGAGGTAGGTCCTCACCCTCTCAAGGTCCTGACGCCGCTTCTCAACTTCGTCCACTGCCCAGAGGTGCCGCTCTGGAGCCACGAGCTTCCTCGCAATCCCAGGGTGGCTGGAAACGAATGCCTTGATGGAAATGTCGGGGTAGCCCTCAACGACCTCGAGCTTCGAGAGGGTCGCGCGGGTCGCGCCTTCGTCGAACGCCTCACCACCCTGCTCGATAATCGTCTTCATGGAGGCCAGCGCCTCCTCTGTAGTCTCCCAATGAAGGCGAGCATTGTGAAAGAGGACCGTCCCACGCGACTGCGACGTCAGCGACACGGTCTCTCCAGGGAGAAGAATGAGCACAGAAAGCAAATGCCATGACTCCTTGGGCGGAACAACCAGGAGGCGGGAGCCGCCCGCAAAGGGCTCGCGCACGATTGTGCAAGCGATCCCAGTACCACGCTTCCCGTCCGAACTGAGGGCCGCGAAGCCGACATACTCGGTCCCATTGACCGTCCTAGGCTCCGAGAACTCGAGACGAAGCTGATCGTTCTTAGTGCTAGGCGCCCCAGGCGTCGCGAT
Source organism: uncultured Saprospiraceae bacterium (assembly GCA_964403985.1). Taxonomy (GTDB): domain Bacteria; phylum Bacteroidota; class Bacteroidia; order Chitinophagales; family Saprospiraceae; genus JAHDFB01. The sequence goes on along the minus strand of CAYOIL010000242.1, from coordinate 3,429 downwards.
CCTCTTGTACCAGAACGCGGGTGACGGCGAGGTTGCTTGGTGCGCTTGATAGGCCGCGTCATGCACCTGACGTTTGAAGTACTCGGGAGTGAATTTCTTCTCGTAGGCTGCGACCATTTCGGCTTCTGTCCTCCACCGGACCGCCTCAACGTCCTTTAGAGCTTGTGCTTGCCTGCGAGCGGCTGCCTTCTTGGCGGACGCCTGGCGTCTTGCCTCGTACGCCTCGGCAGCTCTCTCCCGCTCCGCGACTGCCATGAGCCTCCGAGAGACCTCACTCACCTCTTGAGCAAGAGGGGCAGGCGGGCCGGAGTAGCCGCTTCGATCTAGGTTGCGATACATCTCACGCAGGTCTCCGTTCGCCTCCCGCTCCTCAGGATTGAGCTTCCTCGCGCGCCTGCCAACCTGACTCATATCGACCACGACCGCCCTTTGCAGGCGCTTGCCAGCTTCCTCCGCCGCCGCCATCTCGTCTGCCGTCGCCACGCGTACGGCAGGATCACACGCAGCATCGAGTGCACCGTGTACGCGATCCCGCAGAAGCGCGAATTCCGCGAGCGCGGCCTTCCGCTGACTCTTCAGGTGCGGAAGCGACTGGTAACGTTCGAGATCGGACCGTTGCCATGTCGACAGGTCGCTAGGCAACGACGAAACGACCTCGCTGTAGTTGTTCGAGGCCCGGAGGCGAGCCTCGAGGGCCCGTTCATAGAAGGCGCGCGCCTTGGCCATTCGCCCTCGCCAAGGCTCTTCTGCCCCGGAAGCTTCTCCTTCGCGACCGTTCGTTCGATGACCTTCCCCCGGGTCACCCTCGCGGCTCGGCGGCGCGACGGTCCAATCCACCCCCGTTCGGTCGATGAACGCTCTCCTCGCTAAATTGACCGTTCGCACGCGCGGAAGTCGACCGAGCGTGACTTTGCAGGACTGGTACGCTCGGGTCATTGCCTGCACCTCCCGGGCCGCCGCGCGTTCGCGCTTGTTGAGGGCGCGCGG
>CAYOIL010000242.1:0-2383 GCA_964403985.1 uncultured Saprospiraceae bacterium | reverse complement strand
CCATGAGTCGACTCTGGAGAAGGGCATGCCGTTCGACTCCCGCCTTCTTGACTCTACGCGGGTCGACGAGCTGCTCGTAACGCTCGAAGTGTTCGCGCTCCCAGGTCTCGACACTGGGTGGGAGGGAACGAGCAGTCGCACTATGGTCAGCGACGCACTCCTTCAGTGCAGCAAGGAGAACGAGATGCTCCTTCCGCGCAATCTCCAACCGCCGCTCCCAAGCCAGCTGCGGATTGCGGTCGGCGCCCTGGCTCAGCGCAGGAATCGTCGGCCCCCGTCGTAGCATCCCTTCCAGGGGGCACGGGTGGTGTGCTGCGGAAATAGGTGCTGGCATGATCGCCATGCAAAGGAAGGCGAATAGAGAGCAGGCTTGCGTCATGGAATGGAAGAGCAGGTTGGTCGTGGGAGCCGGCAGCCAGACGACCGATAGAACGCCCTGGCGGGTGGCAGGATCGCGGTAAGTCTGCCCACAGGCAAGCTGGACGGTCAAGCGACATTGGCACCCAATCCGCAGACCTTCCCCGGTGGAGTGTCGTTGGCTGTTGGTGATGGCATCCGAATGAGGTCGCATTGCGCGGCGTCGCCGTTCGGCTTTGCCTCGGAGTGGCTTGATCCGCTTGCCGGGCGATGGGCGTGGGCCTGACCCCGTCTGAACGACCTGATGAGGGATCACGAACAGGGGCGGACTCACACTAGAGAGCAGGATCAAACTGGCCTCCGGCTTCCGCGACGCTGTCGTTTTGGGGCGTTGTTGCATAGAAGCTGGATGCCGACGCAAGTCCCCCTTCCCCACCAGGCTCAAGCATCGATCCTCTCAGACGTTGGCCATCCGAGGGCGTGCATTCGGTTCAATATGTTGCACGCGACCGCCGTCTCCGTTTCCATCGCCGACAACGCACGCGCTCGAAAGCGGTCGCCGATCACCGCCCTATAGCGGAAGAAGGTGTTCTCAACCCGACCCTGGCGATGGTATCCGGACTCCTTCTTCCACCGTCTCCGTCCGACCTCTTTCACTCGGCTCACTGTCCGGTTGCGCGACTTGGAACTTCGGCGTCATGCTGATGTGCTCGCGGTCTTGGATGGTGACACGACTACCTCTGCCTCTTGGCGATCGGAAGCATCGTAGATCGGCCTGGTGTCGTAGGCCGCGTCAGCGGTGACCGACTGAATGCGGTCGCCCACGTCGTCGATGATCTCAACGCCGACCGTACCGTCATCTACTCTGCTGTCGGTGAGTACCTGCGCGACGATCTCACCGCAGGCGTCCACGCCGAGGTGGAGCTTCTTCCACCCACGGCGCCCATTCCCGCCGTGTTTGGCTGCATACCACTCCCCTTCCCCGACGATCGCGAGACCGCTGCAATCGATGATCAGGTCGATGGGGCCGTCGCTCGTGCGACTAGCCAGCGACACCTTCAGATGCGTGCTGCGGCGCGAGAGGGTCGTATGGTCCGGAATTTCGAGCTCGACTCCCATCAACTTGAATAGGGATCCGAGGAGACCCTCAGCTTGGCGAAGCGGTAGATGGAAGACGAGCCGCATCGTCAACGCGGTCTCGATTGCCAGGTTGGAGAACTTGGATTGAGCACCCCGGCGTCCAGTCGGCTTTGCCCTCCACGCATTGAGTGCGTCGGGCGACAGCCAAACTGTTACGTCGCCTCGGTTCACAAGTCCGCTTTCGTGCTCACGCCAGTTGGTGACGCGATAACTGGTCTTGTACTTCGGGAGGACGCGTGACTTCATTAGCCAAGGGTGCCCCATCGAGGCGAATCCGGCACGCCATCCACCCTGAAGGGCTTTAGGGGCGGGCATTCGTGCACCAACACCGCGGCTGGGTGCCGTTGACGGTGTGCGCCAGGAGACTGGTGAGATGAAGGGAATGAAAGAGTCCTACATAGAAGAGCTAGCCACTCACTGTGGCCCCGAGTCATGCGTTCCCGTCCGCGAGGACAGGCGCGCGCCCGAAGGGCGCGTTGGGATCGAAGCGTTGACAGGGGGAAGCATGGGCCGAGTATTGAGCCGCGATATTGGCTACATCGAGGAGGCCGACGTTTTACTGTCAACGGAAGGCAACATCGGGATGCGCAAAGGGCGGTCAAACGCCGGGCTAGGCAAACCGACTCCTCCGCGGTCTGAGACCTCGTGCACGTGTGGACTCATCTCATCGGGAACTGGGAGATCTCGTGTTCGGCTTCAGGGGAATGGCCCTCCGAAGTCCGCGCCGCAAACCCGTGAAGGGATACCGCAGCGATGAACGAACACGAGAAGTCGGACGACTGCGTAGTACCTATGAAGCGCTCGAACAAAGAGTCTGCTACGGCAGGCTCGGCGGAGAGTGTGGAGGAAAGGCGGTCGACCAAGGGGAACTCGCTGAAGGAAACCA
>CAYOIL010000241.1:1373-6472 GCA_964403985.1 uncultured Saprospiraceae bacterium | reverse complement strand
TGCGTGTTAGCCGAAGGTAGGCAATGAAAAATAAAATTCCTCCCTCGTACTCCCTCCAGAGGGAGATATTGTCTTGTCCTAAAATAAGTTTACACAAATAGTCGAGTTTGAAAGATGCACATTCTAAAACCCTACACAATCTGCGCCTTTATTAAGCCTTCAGGAATGCCAAAACCATCAACGTATACATTCGCAAGAGGTCTAACTTTAGTCCGTAAATTTTCTAATTGTTTGCGAATAGCTTTCGATTTATTACCTGAGATGTAGTCATTTTCTAAAAAAAAACCCCTAATTGCATATATCAATTCTAAGGCATTTTATCGAGCTAATCGTCTCATTGCTTTTTGAAGTTCAGGATCTTGAATATCATTGATAGCTTTGTAAAACTCTTTTGCACAAAAATGCTCAATACTTGCCTTCGTTAGAGAAACCATATGATTTTGAACTTTGGCATATGTGACATTTGGGTCAACCCGCTTTTTAATATAATTCTGCATCCTATTCGCCAAACTGAATAGCAACTTGTTCTCCTGATATTCAAGAGCAGATAAGTGAAACTCTTCATCAAGTAAATGTTCAGCACTCGAATTTCTTATCGTGTAAGGATTTTGTTCTGTTATACTTGTGGACAAGCGTGTACTCAAATATCTCACAATACTCATAAATCCACCATCGGAAAACTCCGATCGGAATTCAGTTAATAAGCCTTTCGCAACTAATTGCAATAATACATGATTGTCTCCCTCGAAAGTTGTGAAAATGTCTGTGTCAGCTTTTAAATCTGTGAAAGCATTTTCACTCAAGTAGCCTTTCCCACCACATGCTTCTCTACATTCTTGAATAGTGTCTGTAGCATGCCAGCTCGCCATTGCTTTTAAACCTGCTGCGAGTGATTCCACTTTTCTTATATCATCATCGGATTTTTTCTCAGTGAATTTTATTCGGAGGGCTTCAAGCCCAAAATGATATGCGTATGTACGGGCAAGTCGCGAGAAAAGCCTTTTTTGGTGGTTCGGATAATCGAGAATTAATGTTTCTTGTGTCTCTTTAGTTTGACTGAATTGTCTTCTTTTAAGAGCATATTTTATTGCAATGGTTAAAGCTCTTTTGGCAGCAGAGTTTGATGCTAGAGCAATACAAACCCTTCCTTGAACTAATGCTCCTAACATGGTAAAGAACCTCTTACTCGCTTTCTTGATAGGACTGGAATAATTACCATCCTTATCCACGTGCCCATACTTGTCCAATAGATTTTCTCTTGGAATCCGAACTTTATCAAACCATATTCTGCCATTGTCCACTCCATTCAATCCCATCTTATATCCATTGTCTTCCACTTTTATCCCTTTTAACTCCTTGTGCTTTGAATCTCTTAATGGAACAAGAAAAGCATGTACTCCCTCGCTTTTATCTTGAAGTATCAATTGCGCAAAAACCACAGCCATTTTGGAATGTAAAGCATTTCCTATGTACTCTTTTCCCGCTTGTTGAGAAGGAGAATGAATGATAAACTCATCATTTTCTTTATCGAAAATTGCAGTGGTTTCAAGACCTCTTACATTGGAACCATGTCCTGTTTCTGTCATTGCAAAACATCCTGGAAGGTCAAGCGTCATCATATCTTTAAGATATTTCTTATGGTGCTTCTCTGTTCCCAGCATATGTATTGATCCACCGAAAAGCCCGAACTGAACGCCGAATTTTATTAGTAAACTAATATCACCATAAGCTAATGTTTCAAAAACTACGGTTGTTGAAGCAGGTGAATTTCCTCCTTCATATTCAGTAGGAAAAGGGAAAAAACTAATTTTATGATCTGCTAGCTTAATTGCTTGATTTAATATTCTAGTTCTATAGCTATCTTTATTTCTGCGATCTTCTTCTGAATTATTAAAATAAGGATCCGCTATTAACGCCTTCACTTTATTCATTAGAGGCGTATATTTCCCTTCAAGAAATTCATTAATTGATTGTGAAGAAAAAGGTAACTCTTCTATATTTTTATTACTTATGGAAGAGGGTTTTAACGTATGCTCAAGGATTTCACTATTAAGTTCTTCATCAACCCCAAGAACAAGTTCTAGTTCTTTTAAAGCTTTAATGACAGAAGGGTTTTTGCTAAAGTCACCGCTGATGTTTGCTTTCTGAGCCATTAACACGCCAAGATTTACTAAGCTATCCTTTTGGGCCCCAGCCCATAACTCTTTATTTTGTTTCAAAGAATTTCTCCAAGTTTTAAAAACCTCTTCAGACGGAGGATTATTCTGATCTGTCCATGATTTCAACAGCATTTTGTCGTGTTCGCTAAGATGAGGCATTTTATCAATCTTGTCCAAAATAAGGTTTTGTTCAGATGGTCCAAGGACAGAATCTGCCCATCCAACATAAAATAATGGCAGTACTGAAAGGACGCCTGGGCTATAATTTTCGTTCATAAACTGTTGTCTTAACACTGTTTAACAAATATTTATAAGATTTGAATTTTGCTGCATAAGCATATCGTCTTAATTTAGCGTTGAAATACAAATCATTGTTAAAACATAATTGTGAAAAATAAAATTTTACAATTTTAATTTTTTAGATATAATATTTCATTCTTAATAGAGTTTTAACACCGTAAACTCTAGAATTGTTGAATGTAAATTTAACATTGAAAAGAAAAACTAATGAATAAATTAATCAGCTGTTTGCTTTCTGTATTTTGTGTAGTTGCACTTTCGTCGTGTTTCGAATTACCGGAAGGTTATAGCGGAATTGGAATGAAGCCAATCTATATTTCGCCTGATGATTTTTCTTTAATACGATCAGAAGTTCCAAGAGAAAATATTGATCAAGGTGCATTCTTTTCAACTGATGATTTTTTCTACATAAACGAGCGATTCAAAGGAATTCACGTGTATGATAATGTAAATCCTAGTGCACCTGAGAAGGTTTACTTTTGGAATATCCCAGGAAATTCAGAGTTTACTGTCGACGGAGACTTTTTATATGCAGATAATTCAAGACACTTATTAACAATTGATATTTCTGACAAAGATGATATTAAGTATGTATCTCACATAAAAGATGTATATACTGATGATAATCAAAACAATAATTTTCCTGAAAACTTTAGTGGAATCTTCGAATGTGTAGATTTTGACAAAGGGATTGTAGTGGATTGGGAGCAGGAATTCTTAGAGAATGTATATTGCGAAATCCGATAATTTTTATATTTTTATTGGAGGTCATTATAAATAAAATTTTTAAACACCAAAATTAATTATTATGAGACACATTTTAGGTTTATTCGTATTATCGATGTTTTTGTTCTCTTGTACAGAGGTAACAGAAGTAGACGTAAATACGGACAGTGCGATAAGCGGGAAGTATAATACGATGAAAATTGTAGGTGATTATATTTACGCTGTTACAGATGCAGAACTTGTTACAATTGACAAGTCAGATGCCGACAATCCTGTAGAGATTGACAGACAAGAATTAGGTTCTAGAATTGAAAATCTATATGAAGCTGAAGAAGTACTATTCATTGGTTCTGAAACAGACATGTTCATTTTTACTTTGAAATCAAATGGTATTCCAGAATTGCAGAGCGAAACTGCTCACGTTATTTCATTTAATGATGAAGTAGAAGTATGTGATCCTGTTGTTGCAAATAAAGATATTGCATATGTAACACTTAGTTCTGAGCAAGTTGATGGATCTCAACCATGTGGTGGAACTGTATGGATTAATGAATTGAGAACATATGATGTTTCAAACTTGACTTCTCCTGAATTAGTTAATACTGTTGCTTTAGATTCTCCACAAGGATTATCAGTAGATGGTGATTTTCTTTTCGTAACAAACTTAAATGCTAATACGAATATTTATAAAGTTGACCATAAAGGTGGATTAAGTTTAGCGGGAGTTATTATGGGTGAAGCTCATGATGTAATTGCTAAAGATGGTAAAGTATTAATCGTTAGTAAAACTGAAATTAATCAATATGATTATACAGATATTGACAACATCATACTTTACGCTACTATTCAGTTATAATTTATAATTGATAATATAAAATATAATGCCCTGAATGTGTAAGCTCATTTTCAGGGCATTTTTATACCATCGAAACTTAAATATGAAACGTAATAAGACCTCTATATTTTTCTTTGCTTGCCTATTCTTTGCCGTTTTTAATGCAGTCGCACAAGATGATTCAGATTTAACTATAATTGAATTTGATTCTGATACATCATCTTATGAATATTATTATGATTGGGATATGCCAAAATATAGTATAGGCTTAAATTTAAATTCTTTAGCGGCTATTTTTCCTGCTATTACATTAACTCATGATATAGGACTTGATGATTATAGAAGAATCGCAATTGAAACAAGTTATGTTCCCGGGTTAGCACAACAAAAAGGGTTTAAATTGCGAGGAACATATCAACGGTTCTTTTATAAAAATGACATTGTCGGATTTTATTGTGGAGGAGGAATAAATATTGCTAGTGTTTGGGAGCCTAGGGTTGACTGGGTATTTTTAGAAAATACTTATTCGCGAATATATAGTGAAATAAGGAACCACACCTTGGTGTCAGGAATTGCAGAAACCGGCTTTTCTATAAATATAGGTGAAAGCTATCTCTTAGAAACAACACTGGGTGTAGGAGCTGGAGTTCATAGAGCAGGTGGGTCGTATATAATAATACGTGAATTTGACTGGGGATTTGGAGGTTTACTTCCTTCTGATCCTGGAACATACTTTACAGTTCCTTTTTACTGGAATCTTAGTTTCTCAATCCCTGTAGTCAAAATGTTTGAAAGATCTTAATTTCATATTATTCGAGCATTTTTTCTTAGGCTTTCGCCCAAAAATATTAAACAATAAGCACTTTAAGATCGTAGCAATTTTATCATAAAAAAACTTTCTTATGGCAATTAGGCTAATCCCAAAATCATACAAGGGGTTGAAACCCCTTAGAGATATGATTTTTCAATAAATCTGTCCAAGGTACTTTAGTGTAGTTTCTAATGGTTTAAAGTCTTATGTCCAAATCAAATCGGATTCTTTGACCTGTCTCAAGTGAAGGCCCAAAGGCTAATAATTG
>CAYOIL010000241.1:0-1273 GCA_964403985.1 uncultured Saprospiraceae bacterium | reverse complement strand
AATCAAATCGGATTCTTTGACCTGTCTCAAGTGAAGGCCCAAAGGCTAATAATTGATTTACATTGTAGTACTTAGTAACAAATTTTATTTTTTCACTTAAAGCAATTGCTATTACTAATTCTATTCCATTGAAGTTACTTAATCTTCCATCAGGAGAATCAAAAGAGGAATAATCCCACCTGGCCCAATCATTCTGTGCCATAAAATCTACAATTGAATATTTCTGTAGATTGGAATATGTGAGTTGGTACATAGTTGAACCAGATTTTTTTAATTCTCCATATCTAATACCAAGGGTGTATCCGCTTGTTTGATCCTTAAAAGAATCAGGGATTTGTTCTATTGAACTATAATCTTCAATATTTTCATAGTAATCCAATTGTAGACTAAGCTTGTTAGCTTTTAACATATTTATCGTGGCCCCAAGATGTAAAATTGAATAATTGATGAAATAATTCTCATTTCCATCGGGAATGTCAGGAACATTTCTGAATACAAATAATGAGGGAAAAAAACTGATGTGTTTATTTTTTGATATTATTTCTGTTTGTACTCCTTGAAAGTAAGTGTCTTTTAATAGGGATTGATCATTTGATGAAAGGATAAAATGTCCACCTTTGATATTCAGTTCTTGAATGATTTTATCATTGAAAGAAAATGTATGAGTTAAAGAAACACCTTCTGGATATACATTATCAATCCAAAATAATTCATTGTTTTTTGAAAATGGAAAAGTATTTTTTCCAAGCCAAAATTTCAAATTTTTATAAGCTGATTGAAAATATATTTTCTCAAAACCCAAAGGCAATGTACCAAACTCCTCTAGTCCTTTCCCTACGGTTAGCTGAGGATCTTGTTGTTTGTTTGGGTCTCCTGTTCGAATCCTAAAACCCATTGAATACCAATCGTCTTTATAAGTTGCTCCAGTTCTAAATCTATATCTTAACCGGGTCCTATTTTCTCTCATTGAACCATCGGACTTCCTAGAATCCCAATCTTGCTCCAGTCGAAAACGATAATCCATTTCATATGTCACTTTTGAAAGGATTGAATCAATCTGTCCATTTAATGAAGCTGAAAAAGAAAATGAAAGTAGATAAAATAAGATAAAACGAAAGCTAATCAGTAAGAAATAAGAAAGGTGAAAACCTGATTCAAATAATAATTAAACAAAAATGAAAAAAAATCTAAAAAAGAGATTAAAAGAAGTATGAGATTAGATCATGTCCCAAAACTAGTTGAAAATATAAGTTGAAAAAAAGAGAGGGTTACT
>CAYOIL010000240.1:3038-6505 GCA_964403985.1 uncultured Saprospiraceae bacterium | reverse complement strand
TTTAGTTTTATGGGGCTAGCCCCTGATGGGAAGATATATGTTTCGAGTGCCTCGGGCAGCAATAGATTATTGTCAAGAATAGAGTCTCCAAATCTGCAGGGTGTAGATTGCAATGTAAATCAACACGGGATTGCTTTACCCACGTCTTACATAAGAACAATGCCTAATTTTCCTAATTATAGATTAGGTCCCTTGGATGGAAGTCCATGTGATACATTGAATATAGATAACGTTCCAGTTGCTAAGTTTCGCTGTGAGCAAGATACAGGAAATGTGTTGAATTATGAGTTTGTCGATTTATCCTATTTCGAGCCTGAAATATGGGCGTACAGCATTAATGGAGAAACAGTAAATGAACAGAATTTTTCTTACGAGTTTCCCACTTCTGGTGAATACGAAATATGCCTAGAAGTTAGTAATGAAAATGGAATGGATTCCTATTGTAAAACCATAGTTATAGGATTAATAAATAGTGTAGCGGAAGAAGAGATAGACTATTCATCGAGGATTAATATATATCCAAATCCATTTAAAGATATACTAACAATGAGTTTTCACGATTACTTTCCTGTGGAAAGCTATTATAAATGTTATACTGTAGCAGGACAATTGGTTTCAGAAGGGCTTCTTAAAAGCAATTGGAATACAGTTGATTTAGGTAGATTGGCAAAAGGGAAATATTTTATTGTTTTTTATGAAAGTGGAAAAGTAATAGGAAGTAAATCCATTGTAAAGTTGGAATAGATATAAATTAATTTCCTGATATTAAACATAAAACTCTTATTATAAAAATTGCAAGCTAGTATTCCTGAACTCAAGTTATTAGTTTTATACCATATAAATCAATTAAAATAACACAACACTGGCAAATATTTTATCCGTTCTAGGCTTCTTAAATTGAATTATTTTGAAGGCCATAAGGATTTAAACTTTAATATTTCAAGCGGTTTTCTTAACAATTTCGTTAATCATTCCTTAAACAGGATATAGGTATTAAACTTGAAGGAGTTCCTTTCGTCAAATAAGTAATTCAATAACCGGATATTTCGAGAGAGGATAACCACAAAAATATTAGTTATGAAAAATCGAATTAAATTAGTTTTCAGTCTAGCATTATTTTCAATGATTTCTATAGGGACTTTCGCCCAAAGCGGTTCAAATTTTTCTTATGAATACAACGATGATATTTATATAGACGATGATTATCGTGAGGATGGTAGAAATGGAACAGTAAATTATGGAGATCGTAATTACGATGACGGAAGAAGAAGTAATGGTCAAAGAGATAGAGCCTATACAAACAACAGAAGGGACAATAGAAATTACAATAACCATGGAAGAAGAAACCACAAAGCTTCCTACAGAAGTCAACGGGCTAGAAAAGCGATGATTTTAGATAGAGCTTACTTTAGAGCTTATGCTGACGGATGGTTGTCTAGAAGAGAAAGAAGAGATCTTCGTCAACTAGAAAGTAGATTAGGAATCTACAGATTAGATCGAAGAGGACGCAGGATTTGTAGATAAGAAATTGACGTGTAACGTTAAGTTTGCTATATGATTAGTTAAGCTACTCCATTTGGGGTGGCTTTTTTATTTAAATTAGCTAAAAGGTTATTTTTACAATTAATTGATTTTACGAAATAAAGAAAAGGGAATGATATTCTTTCCTTTTAATTATTAGAAGAAACGTGATTATAAGAATGAAAATCTAAAATTTTCTTGTCCAAAATATTATTAAAGCATCAAAAACGCTTTTTGGATATAAAATTTAAGGGGGTTTTAGGGGCTGTGGTGGTGGAGTGTGATTTTTATTAGTTTATGTCCTACGAGATCCTGAAACCCTTCATAAACAAACCTCTCACTCCATTTCTTTGCACGATAAACAAGCCACTTTATACCCTTTCCTTTCTTTCCTTTTACCTCATAAGCCTTATTTCGCTGCGATCTTATTAGCTCCCCTTTTTCCATTTTTTTAATATACCCCTCATATTCTGCCGCACTCTCGAAATAATACTTCTTAAAGTTATGCTTAACCAAAACCCCTTCACGTCCTCTTATCCTATTTATAGCCTTGACATAAACAGACTTAAATACCCGCATCATTTCACTTATTATTTTCCATGGCCTTTGGATAAAATCCACTCTTATCCTTTTGTTTTGCTTTTTACAACGCTTAATATAATTCGATCTGATTGTTCTTGTATCCTTAATTTTAACCAATATTTGATATCCAGTTTTATCTATAAATATTCTGTGAACTTCTAAATATTTATTTAAATATCTTACTAACAAATACTTGAATAGTTTAATCTCCTCTTCCGATTCAAAATATAGTGAATGGGCAGAACTCAAACTTTCAAATAAATAATAATTTCCCGATTTTAATTCATGTGTTTTTTTCATTACGCCTATTTCTTATTAGTGTAATGAATCTCTATTTTGTGACAGAAAAATCAAACTATTTTTATTTTTTTTCTGAAAGCTCCTCTAATAAAGGCTTTTAGAGATTTAAAAACGTAAAACATATTATTTGTTATATTAATGTGTTTCCCGTTTGAACTAATTGTGTTTGCTTTTGGAACCACAAATTATTTAGATTTTGTAACATTAAAAATGTTATTAAAAAGGTAGATTTATTCTTTTGGGGTTTAACCCTCGATTTTTTGCTTCTCAATAAACAACAAATGTATAATTTACCCTTTGTCCATTTTTATCTTCAAAATGCAAAATATAAATGCCTGAATGGATTTTTGAGACATCAATAATCGTATGATCATTTGATTGATTAACCAAAATGTTTTGCTCAGTTCCATTCATTGAAAAAACATGCACTTTTTTCAGATCTATACGAGGACTTATTTCTAATGAGCTATCTTTTTTAGTTATTTCACTAAATACTTTTCCTTCCTCCGAATTAAGTACAGAGCAAAAATCAGATTGCGGATTTAATTCGATTACTTCTCCTGGCGTAAGGTCTTTAAAGGTTTCAGACATATAAAGCAAAGAATATCTATGTGCTGTAAAACATAGAAAATTAGTATTAGAGGAACTTTGATTAACGGGGAAGCCATTAGAAAGAGGGATTTTATATTCCCATAAGATGCTTTTATTTTCATCAACTTCTAATAGTGTACCTGTTTCTCCGTCATTAATAAAAACATTTCCCTTTGTCGTAAGATGAGCATTGGAAATATAGCCTGAAAACATACTTTTATCTTCACCATAAAGAATCTGGTGTTCCATAGTGGCAAATTGTCCGTTGGTATCGAGATAATAATCACCATTTTCATCTATAGCCGGTTCTATCATTTCAATGGTAGAATATTCCTCAGTTGGCCGAAGTGTTCCATTATTAAATACGATAATTTTACCTTCATTGGGCAAGCCAGGATTGACAAAGTTTGTTCCATGAGAACCATATAATTTCCATTCTTCTTCTGATTCGTCTTGTTGATATGTTGCCGGAT
>CAYOIL010000240.1:0-3028 GCA_964403985.1 uncultured Saprospiraceae bacterium | reverse complement strand
ATTTCCCCATCTATAAAGAATAGAACCTCCCTTTCCAGAATTCCCTCCTTCACTAGTAGCGGCCTCTTCGGTATTTGTGCTATGGTCAAGAATCCAAAACTCTCCTATTGATCTCATATTTACTACAACTTCGTCTCTTTTAGGGTCATAGTCCACAGCATTAGCATGATAAGGATCAGCTAAATCAAATTGCAAAGGATGTGTAAAATTGATGTCTATATTATGTGGAGAATCTGAAATATTAGCATAATTATCTAATGCTTCATTGTAATCTTGTACAAAATGATCTTTTAAATGCCATTCCCAAACTACTTCACCTTCTTGCCCTACTGGCTTAATTTCTTTTATGTATTCTCCCCATAATTGTGGAAGTACCTTTGAGCTATCTCTTCCAAGTTCTAATTGTTCTTCTGGGTACATTATTTCCCAACCTAAGAACATGATGTTTCCATTGGGCAGAACGGCAAAATCATGGTGTTGTATATAGTCTAAGTCATATTCAGGATAAAACCAAAGTTGTTCATCGTCCCAAGATCGTATTTCAATTCCGCCTCCTGTACTTGGTTGTTGAATATATGAATTCCCTGTTTTTACTGCTCTTACTAATCTTCCATCAGGTAATAATTCTGAAGATAAACCATTGAGCTCTTCAGGATCCCATTCATTTATTAAGCGTCCACAATTATCAATTAAGTAGGACTTATTGCCGAATAATTGGGAAAATAGGGTGTATTGCACTTCTGTATCTGGAGAATAAGTAGTTACTCCAACTTGCCCTATTAAAAGAAAACTATAGCAGAATAGAATAAGGGTACTAATTGATTTAAACATATTTTTTGTTGAGACTTAAATTACTTTATTAATTAAATTTAAGCAATTGAGATTTTGATTTGAAAGACATGTGGCATATTCTATATAAACTGTCTGAGTGGATTAATAAAAGACTTTAAAAGATTAAGGTGAAGTTTTTGAGAAGCTATAATTTTTGGGCTTTAAGCCCAAAATAAAAGGAATAATATATCTACACGATCAATAGTGAAATTGGTTTTAAGAGATATTAACAAGTCGAAATTGATATAATTTATGTTGGTACTCAAAAGCGGAATTCTGTTGTTTTTATAAAATGAATTTAGGTGTTGATTTTGGGTTTAAACCCAAAAAATGCGAAAATTTTACTGTTTTTCAGATAGTTATAAAATAAAATTTCGAGAAAGTGGGGAAAATCTTTGGTGTAAACCAAAAAAGAAAGCTACCTTTGCAGCCGCTTAGCGTAGGAGCCCGTGTATGGGGCAAGATGCGCAGTATTTTTTGTAAAATAATAAAGTACTTAATTGTGGATACATTAAGTTATAAGACTAAATCGGCAAAGCCAGCAGAAGTTGTAAGAAAATGGTATGTCGTTGATGCAGAAGGAGAGATTGTAGGAAGAATTGCTTCTAAAATCGCTACTGTATTAAGAGGAAAGCACAAAGCCTCGTATACTCCTCACGTAGATACTGGAGACAATGTAATTGTAATCAATGCTGAGAAAATCAGGTTCACTGGTAACAAGCTTGAGGACAAAGTATACTTAACGTACTCAGGTTACCCTGGTGGACAAAAGTCTAGGACTGCAGCTGATTTAATGGAAAAGAAGCCAATAGCAATCATTGAAAAAGCAGTGAAAGGAATGTTACCAAAAGGAGCATTGGGTAGAGATATGTATAGAAAATTATTTGTTTATGAAGGTCCTAATCACCCACATGGTGCGCAGAAGCCGGAAGAATTTAAATTTTAATAGGAATTAATAGTATGGAATATATAAATGCAATAGGTCGTAGAAAAGCTTCTGTCGCTAGAGTATATCTTTCTAAAGGAAAAGGTAACATTACAGTGAACGGAAAAGACTATAAAACATATTTCCCACAACCAAACATTAGCTCGAAGTTAGTAGAGCCATTTGATACGGTTGAGGTTTCAGGAGAGTATGACTTGAAAGTAGTAGTTAATGGAGGAGGATTCAAAGGACAAGCTGAGGCTATCCGAATGGCAACTTCAAGAGCACTAGTAAAAGTTTCAGAAGATTACCGTAGTCCATTAAAGGCGCGTAAATTTCTTATGCGAGACTCAAGAGTTGTTGAGCGTAAAAAATACGGAAAACCAAAAGCAAGAAAGAGCTTCCAGTTTTCAAAGCGTTAATCTATTTTTTCAAGAATTATTTAAAATTAATATAAAATGGCTACACCGTCATATAAAGAAATGTTGGATGCAGGAGTACATTTTGGTCACTTGAAAAGAAAGTGGAATCCAAAAATGCTTCCTTACATCTTTAACGAAACAAAAGGGATTCACATCATCGACCTTAATCGTACAAAAGAGTGTCTAGAAGATGCAGGAGCAGCTGCTAAGCAAATGGCAAAAGCTGGAAAGAAAATCTTATTTGTTGCAACTAAAAAGCAAGCAAGAGAAATCGTTGCAAATGCTGCGAAGTCTGTAAACATGCCTTACATCACTGAAAGATGGTTAGGAGGAATGATTACTAACTTTTCTACTATTCGTAGATCAGTAAAGAAAATGCATAATATTGAAAAAATGCTTGATGATGGTTCACTTACAAGTGTAACTAAGAAAGAGCGTTTGATGCTTACTAGAGAGCATGCAAAATTAAATAAGGTACTTGGTGGTATTGCAAACTTGAACAGACTTCCACAAGCTCTTTTCGTAGTTGACATTCATCACGAACACCTTGCAATTTCTGAAGCTAAAAAGTTAGGATTAAAAACATTCGCTATGGTGGATACAAATTCTGATCCAAACAAAGTTGACTTTGCTGTTCCAGCAAATGATGATGCTTCTAAATCTATCCGTATAATCGCTGATTACATGGCTGGAAAAATCAAGGAAGGTCTTGAAGAAAGAAAAGCTTCTAAAGAAGTTGCTGCTGAATAATTATTATTAAAATCAATATTTAAACTAAATAAAAAATGGGAATTTCTGCTTCTGATGTGAAAGCATTACGTGACCAAACAGGTGCTGGAATGATGGACTG
>CAYOIL010000239.1:0-6513 GCA_964403985.1 uncultured Saprospiraceae bacterium | reverse complement strand
GCGGATCAATAAACTCTGGAGCATCAGCAGGTAAAATAGTCACCTGTTGCGAATGCATAATTGTTCTGTCACATTCATCAGTAAATTGCCATTGATTCATTATTGTACCACCGCATACGTCATATGTTCCAGAAGTTTCGGGTTCTATACTACCTGATATTCCGCAAGTTCCTGTTAAATTATTAGTGTAATCTAAATTATCAAAAGATGCAGGAATTGATTCACAATTTATAGATATGTCACTTGGTGGATCTATAAATGTTGCTTCAGGTGCGGGTTCAATTTGAATTTGTTGTTGATGCGAAACTGTTTGGTCGCATTCATCTGTATATTCCCATTCTATGGTATATTCTCCACCACATACATCATGTGATCCAGATAAATCACCGGGAACAAAACCTGAATCTTCGCAATTATCTGTTAAGCCATTTGTCCATTCTAAATCAGACACCTCTATTTCGTAGGTACATTCATGCGTTTCATTACCAGGTGGGTTAACAAATTCAGGTGGAGCAAGTGGTAGTATATTTAATATTTGTGTATGAGTAGTTTCGTTACCACATGAATCTACCGTCATCCAAGTTCTCTCTATTGTTCCTCCTTCACATAAGGTGGCATCTATGATTTCAGTATCCATGGGGACAGTACCAGATAAGCCACAATTATCAGTCCAGTCTAAATCTATAGGATCTTCCACATTATCAATACAATCAATTTGCTCATCTTCAGGAGCATTTGTAAATTCAGACGGAATATCGTCTTCAAAAGAAACTGGTATTGAAACTAAATCACAACAATTATCTTCGCAATCATACGTATTAATATCATCTCCTAACATAGGCACTGGCGAATCATCACCTGTATAATGATTATAAGAATGAACTAAAAATGTTGTACAAATTTCGCTTTCTAATGTGACTGTAGTTCCATCAATAATTTCTATGATTATTCCATTTTCGTCTGTGACAATAACATATTCATCATAGACATCAATGGTTTGAAAATTTGATACTGTAACTATAATGGATTCTCCCGGACATGCATCATCCCCGTTTATATCACCAGCCATAGCTTCGCAACAAAATTCTGGAAATACGGTGACAGTATCTATTAAGGTACAACCATTAGTTGAGGTTGCTGTTATCGCATAATCAGTTTCAACAGTGGGACATACCGTTATAGAAGGTGTTAACTCTCCAGTACTCCATTCATATGATTCACATCCTAGACCAGCATCTAAAGTGACACATTCGCCTTCACATGTATTTACTTCTTCAGGAATCGGGGGAATAAATTCAACGGTAAAATTCAAATCAAAAATACAACCATCATCAGTTCTCCAGCCACCTGTTTGTGCATCATCTGTTATGAAAAAACTGATTGTCTCAGTCGTTGATTCTGCTATTTGAGGACAAAAAGTTAATTCGAAACCAAATTCTGGACAATTAAATTCACAGTTGTCACCGTAGTTATCAGAAGGATCTCCATCTATTAACCAAGCATCATCTTCTTCACAATATGTAGCAAAGGTGCAGTTAGTTCCATTCCAGTTCGATACATCGCCTCCATTACAAGATTCTCCTAAGGGATCAAAATAATATCCAGCCCCAAAAGTTTGGTCGAAACACTTTCCTGTAATAGTATTTTGAAATATCCAATCATCAGTTGGTAGAACCACTTCGGCTGCACTCCATCCGTCTGATGCCTGAAATGAAACTCCATGAATCCAGTTTATACCAGAACCTTGTTCCCATATAAAATCCAATTCTACAGTCATTGTGATTTCGCCACATCCATCTATCTGGACTTGTATGTTGCTTCCTGTTGCTTCTCCTCCAGCTAGAACCGTACCATCAATAGTAGAAGTAGAGTTTATTATAGTACCACCGTCAAATTCTAAAACCGTAAGATCAACAGAGCACAGAGCACATTGATTTGTACCTGAGCATTGTGCTTTAAGATTTATGTATACACATAATAAAAGAAAGAAGCTAAGTATATATCTCATTTTACAAGCTGAAACTACTGCAATGTATGAAATTTATAGATAATTATGATATAAATAAATGAACTTTTTAAGATTTGAGTTACCTAGTGAATATACCTGAATGTCAAATTTATTCTTTCGCCTACTTTTAATTTCGTTTTAGCTATTGTGTGTTTCCACTTTTCTTGGGTTTCTCCACTCATAATTAAAAGACTACCATTGGTTAACAGAATGTCTTTTTTTATAGATTTATCTTCCTTATGTTTCATCTTAAATTTTCGGCTTTCGCCCAAAGATAAACTGGCGATAACAGGGTTTTCTCCTAATTCTTTTTCATCATCAGCATGCCATCCGTTGCTATCATTTCCATTACGGTATAAGTTTGCCAAAACACTATTAAATTTATATCCTGTTAATTTTTCTACATCGAATTTAATAGTAGAAAGACTATCAATCCATTTATTGGGTTCCATTTTTATTCCAGAATAAGAATACGATTTTTCTTTATCTCCATACCATGCCTGTAATCTGGGAACGTTATGAACCTTTCCGAATATTTTAATTTCATCTTGCTTCCATAAGATTTCAGACCTTAAATGATTAAATAAAATGTTAGCTTTTTCTTCTGAATAAAAGTTATCAAAATATTCTAAAACTGCATTTTCTAATATTATTTTCATAAGAGTTATGTAATCTTTTTATTTTCACCGTCTTGATTGTGTGACAGGATATTGTCTGTATCAATTTAAAAATATAATTTGCATCATATGAATCATACAACTAATATACTAACAAAGTTTTCTAGAATTACCTTTCTATTAATTTGTTGTTTATTGATTAGTCAATCATGCAACACGCAAAAAAACGTACCACAAAATATGAGTAGTACCAATGAATATCTTGAATTATGGAAAAGTTTTGATAAGAAACTTAATAATGGTATGAATAAAGACGCAACCATTACACTGGATAGTATTTTCAACATTTCTATTTCTGAAAATAACGATCCACAAATTTTAAAAACATTTTTCAAAAGATATATTTCTGAATCATACCAAGAGGATAACTTGGCTAAACAAATCATTTATATTGAGTTCAATCTTGGTTTATTATCCACTCAAACTGGAAAATCAATTGCCTATTCATACTTAGGTGAATTATATAAAAGTTACTTAAATAGAAATGTTTATAGACTAAGAAATAATACAAATATTGAATCTGATGAATATCCTTTAGACATTCAAGATTATTCGATAAGTCAACTGTTAATTAAAGCAAATGAATATATGCACCTTTCCTTAGAAGGTGAAGAATCTCGTTCTATTTTTATTGAGAAATACTCCGCAATATTATCAGAGTTTGGAGAGAAAGGTAAAAAGTATAGAAATACAATTTATGATCTATTGGTTTTCAGAGCAATATCTCATTTTTCCTCAAGTAATAATTTTCTTCCAGAATCAACAAATGAATTTAATCTCTATCAAGAAGAGGCTTTCGCCCAAAGTGAATCATTTATAAGATATGATTTTCAAAACTCAGGAGATTCATCCGCTTTAAAAGAAGTGGTTTTACTCTTTCAAAATGTAGAAAATGAGAATCTGAAAAACACTTCAAAATTACTACACATTCAATTAGCTCGTCTAACATTTGTATATCAAAATAGTACAAATGATGATAAAAACAAGTTGTATACAAACAGTTTAGTCAAACTGTTAGAAGATAATAGAAAATCAGAAGTAGCCTTTGAAATTGGGACTCAACTAATAAGTCATTATACAAATAGAGGAAATACTCCAAGTGCAAATTCTGAAAATAAGAATACTTATTTCATATCAGCAATAGACGTTATTAAACAATTAAGATTAAATAAATTATCATCTGAAGAAAAAAAGCATTTAGATTCATTGGAAGAAAATATAAATGCCGGAAGTTTATCTATTTCAACAGAAGCGATATATCCTTTAGACATCGACTTTCCTATCAATATTAATTTCAAAAACATCAAAGCATTAAATGCTACTCTATATGCACTTGATGATAATGATATTAAAGACTTTTATGAATCTAGAAACTCTGGAAGTAAATCTATAATTGGAAAAAAAATTAAATCTTGGAAAATTGATCTTCCAGAAATTATTGATTATGATCAACATTCTTATGAATATGTTTTGGAATCACTTCCTTCAGGTAATTATATAATCGAATTAGAAGCTGAAAACAGGAAAATCAGATGTTACTCCAAATTTCATATATCATCTATTGCCGCTGTTAAAGTAGGAAATAGCCTTCAGATTATGGATAGAATGAGCGGAAAGCCAGTGCAAGCTAACGTTGACTTATATACAAGATCATGGGAAAGAAGACGATCAGTTTTGAATTTTGTAAAAACAATAGAATCCGATGCATCAGGTAAAGTTACATTTGAACAAAAAAATGAAAATTATTTAGTTAAGATAAAAACAGATAAAGAGACTATATTTTTTGATGATCAATTTTATATTCAAAATCTAAACTACCGTCAAAACAATACCCATATACTTCATTTTACCGATAGATCAATATATAGACCTGGGCAAACTGTGTTCTATAAAGCAGTCCTTTATAACAATTTAGCAAACAATACATTATCAAACAAAACGATCAAAATAGACTTGTTAGATGCAAATTATCAACAAATAGCATCAATTACCAAAAAGACCAATGAATTTGGGTCTGTTAATGGAGAATTTGAGCTCCCTACTGATTTGTTAAATGGCGCTTTTACTTTAAAATTTAATCATTCAGATAGCCGTACTAATGTATCTCATCAAATTCAAGTTGAAGAATATAAACGTCCCACTTTTAAAATTGATTTCAATGATTTGAAAGAAACATATTCATTCAATAAAAATGTAGAATGTACAGGAATAGTACAATCATATAATGATATTCCTCTTGAAAACCAAAAAGTAAAATATACAATAGAAAGAAATCAAATTTACCGTTGGTATTACCACAGATATTACAATCCTCTTCCATCTAAAATCATTGCAAATGGTTCTGTTTTAACTGATAAAACAGGTGCATTTATAATAGATTTTATTCCTGAGAAACCCAATACCAATGGCAGATACAATAGCTTTTCCTACACTATAAAAGTAAAAATTACAGATTCAAAAGGTGAAACTAGGAATGAAAGTTATACTCTTTATGTAAGTGATAAAGATTTTATAATAAATACAGACAAACAAGCTTATAACTCTAGAGATAAAAAGATTGATATAAGTTTAACAAATCAATCAGGTAATTCAATTAATGAAAAAGTTAAGATTGAAGTCTATAGTTTAATAGAAAACAATAGTTTTTTCATTGATAAAAAATGGAAATCGGAGTTAAATTCTTTAAATAAAGAGGAATATTACAAACGAACAGTATTCTATCCTTATAAAGATGAAAACAAAATAGAAAATTTAGAAATAGATAAAGTTGTTAATTCTTCCTCAACGAATATTGACTCACTATTCTCATTTAGTCTTACTGATTTAGAAAAAGGACTTTACAAATGTGTGATTAGCAGTGAAAAAGCTGATACAGTAAATGTTTTCTTTGAAAACAATAATGATTCTTTTATTGGTAAAAAAGCATTAAGTATAGAAGGGAAATCTAAAATTAACATTTCTGAAAATCTAGATTTAGTTCTAATAAGTCCTCATAACCTCCATATTTATGAAAATGTCTCACGTCAATTATTTAAAGAAACATCCAAAAATTATCAGTTTAATAAAACTAGAAAAGTAAATTATTCTATTTCAAATCGTGATGAAGGTGGAATGAGATTAACTTATTATACATATTTCAATAATAGGTTTATTTCTGAACAAAAGAATATTTCAATTATTGATCCAGCTAAAACTTTAAAATTAGAATGGGAAACAAAAAGGAGTGAATTATATCCTGGAAGTCAGGAAAAATGGAGACTTAAAATTGTTAATAATAAAAATCAAGTGATTCCTACAGAATTGGTTGCCACAATGTATGATAAGTCTTTAGATGCTTACAAACCTCATAATTGGAATATATTTAATATTTCTAGCAGTTTAAGATATATTGATTTACGGCCTTTGTCCAACGGTTTAACTTATTCCAGAGCTTTTAATGACGAGAGAAGTAGCTATCATCAAATTCCACCAATTCAATACCCTTATATAAATACTGAAATTAATTTATTAGGAGGTATGCTAAGAGGTGGATCTTATGGTATAAGATCGACTAATAGAAGATTCAAATCTGCTCCAGCAGGAGTAGAAATGTCGATGGAAGCACCAATGGCTATGAAAGCGGAGGAAGACATGGATAATGTTTCTGTAAGAGGGAATCGAACAGATGCAACAGAATATTATGTGGATGGTATAAGAATAGAAGATGAAGATGCATCCGAAAAAAAGAAAGAATCTAAAGAAACTTCTGATGATTCCTTTATTAGAACAAACTTAAATGAAACTGTCTTTTTCAAACCAGAATTAATTACGAATTCAAAAGGTGAAATT
>CAYOIL010000238.1:0-6541 GCA_964403985.1 uncultured Saprospiraceae bacterium | reverse complement strand
GTTCCAGTTTCACCAGTGCTCCAAATATTAGTACCGTTGACTATATTGCTTGATAAGGTAACAGGGAAATCAGACTCACATATCGCCAAATCATCTCCTAAGTCCACATTAATTTCTCCTGAAGATTCACCTGCAAATTCAAAAGAAACAGCATCTATATAGAAATAAGAATAGTTGTCAAAAATTACTGATTCATCTTCTTCGAAATTTGTTTGAGCATCAAAGTTGAAATTCCCTATTGTAATGTGTGTTTCATTTCCTGTCGCTACATATTCTCCTGTTAAGGTATGCCATACAGTTTTACTTTCAACGACTGTTACTTTTTGTAACTGTGGTGTTTGTCCAGTATAAGTACTAGGTATCCCATTTGTAATCAAAACGCCAATTCCGTCAGAATAACTAGTTTTATCTGCTGGGCTATACGTTATGCTGATCTCATAACAAGCTCCTGCTACTGTTGGACTTATAAACTCTGCTTGAATGTACTCTTTATATTCATTTCCTCCATTATCATCTTGTAAATAAGAAATGAATCCTGCATATCCACTACCTGTTTCTGAAAATTGATTACCAAATATATTATTAGGAACTGAAACATTTCCTGTGTTACAAGAATTGTAACAATCCGAAGTAGCATCAGTGGGTACCACCCAATTCACAAATGGAAAATCATCCAGATTAACTGGGCAAGAAGAGATAACTTCAAAATTTGGATTGGGTACTAAATTTTGAGCTAAAATGCTTACCGAGCAAAACAGACTTATAATTAGAAATTTAATTTTCATTGGTCGCTTCTACCAAATTGTAACACAATGAAGGACAAATAGTTACTTTTCTTTAGAGTTTTATTTAAAAACGTTTATGTAATCATTTTTTATCAACAAACTAAGGGTATTAAAGATTTAAAATACTTTTCATTCTATTTGTTTTTATATAATTATTGTATTTCAATAAAGTCATTAATTCTTCTAAAAACAATGTCTGGCTTTTCTTCATGCGGGTTATGTGATGTAGATTCAATAATTTCCAGTTTAGAATTTTTAATATCCCTATCTAGACCTTGTCCATGTTTAATATTTATAAAAGTATCGTGTTCTCCCCAAAGGATTAAAAAAGGCACTTCAAATGTTAAATAGGAATCTGTAATTTCTTTAAAGTCATTCGGAATGACTTGACTGGCGGCTTGATTTAAAGTATTCGAGTATTCCTTTTGACTTAGCAATGCTTTATAGACTTCCAGATATTCATCCTTTCCATATCTATACTCTTTGAATCCACCATTTATTGCTATTCGAGTTTTAATTGCAAGTGGAGGTGCTTTTAGTATCAAAAAAGCACCTATTTTAGTCATTATTACTTTCATAAACAATGGAAGATTCTTGTTATAAGCAGGAGTATCAATTAAAGTTGTAGAAACAATTAAAAAAGGTAATTTACCTTTTGATTGTTTAAAATTCAAATAAAGGCAGACCATGCCACCATATGAATGCCCTACCAGATGTGCACGTTTAACATTCATTTTTTTCAAAAATGAGGTAACTATAGTTGCTTGCTTCTCAAGTGAGTAATCAGATTCTTTTGGTTTTGGGGAAAACCCAAAACCTTTTAAATCTATAGCTAATAGCCTATATTTAGTGGAATCAACGAATGCTCTCGCAGTTCTAAAAGAAAGACTTGAAAGCGCAAAACCATGTAAACAAAGTATTACTTCCTCGCCTTCTCCATAATCTGTGTAATGATATTTTTCGCCTTCTATTTCTATGAATTTCTCTAGGTGCGTAGAAACTTGACAAAAAAGAGAAACATTACAAAAAATAAAAAAGAAAATACCCCAACGTAATTTATTCATAGTGTGTATTTCAATAATTAAAATTATTTCGATATCTAAATATAGCCTTATAAATTAAAAATACGTTCAGTTAACGACAAATAATAGACTGAATTATCCTAGGCTTCATTTTAATGAAAATTGAAATGTAAGATTTTACTTAAAATTCATTACTTTTAAGAAGATAAAAGATAATTCACAGGCTTATCATGCCACACATAAAAATACAAGAGAATTGGAATAGGTATTCTTTTAAAGCTTTTTTGTTTTTAATGGCTAACTACCTGTTTATTTTACATGGATTTTCACAATGTGACCCTACCGAAATAGATCCTTGTGAACTGGGAGCAAACAGTATAATTCAAGCTTGTTACCATGCTCAAATTGCAAAAACTTCAAATGGTTATTCAATAACTGGAGAAGATTTCTCTCCGGATGGTTTGACCAATCAATCTTCGTTAAAAAATATCCCAAGTACTCTTTATCCTATGCCGACAGGTGTATTTCCTGTTTGGGGAGCGATTGGTGGCAGAACACAAGCCGTTTTTATAGGAAGTGATGGAAACATATATGCAGTTGGAGAAGAAGATTTATTGATAGACGCCACGCACACTTTAGGAACAGGATGGAAAAAAACAAATTTGAAGTTGCCGTCATCGATTACTGTTTGTGATGTCAATAAATGGGAAGGAACAGCTGGAAGCGGAAGTGATAATAGTTCAAACAATTCAAATGTAACTGGTGATCGTGACGGATTTTTAGTTTTTTCAACTTATTCTGGTGAAGCATATATTACAGGAGATGGCGCAAGTGTTATACAATCATTAGCTTCAAATACAGGGTGGACCCAAATAAATATGCCTTTAGGAATAGGTGTGAAAGATTTTGCAGTAGGTTATAGAACTTTATTGATTTTAGGCACAGATGGTCTACTTTATGCGTCTGGTCCAAAAACCTATTTAGGAAATGGAAATGTTGACGTAATCAATACATAAACTATTTTAGATTCTCAACCGCCTCTTAGCATTTTTGGTATTTCACAAATTCAGGCAGGATATCATTCTTATTTAGTTTTGGATGGTGATGGAACAATTCATGTTCTTGGAGATAATGGGGAAGGTGGTTTAGGTACAGGAGATTTAATTGATGTGACTTTTTGGTCAAAAGTAGGTGCTGCATGTTCAGCAGGATTTTTAAACGGAGTCGCCTATATAAGTACCTTTTCAAGACACGACTATAGAGTTAATTCTTCTGCAATTCTTATTACAGGAACAGTTAGATCATGGGGATCCAACAGTAAGCAGGCTATCACAACAGGAGATGAGTCTTTAATAACTTGTCCAATAAAACCAACTGGAAATAACAAAAATGCAGTTGCTATTTCAAATGGTGGTCATATTTCACCTTATGTTAATACTAATATTCAAATTTGTAATATTGGTCATAATAAGGATGGAGCGTTTGGTGACGGAAATGATGAAAATGGGGATTATGGCGAATATATTTGCAATACTATTCCTGGCATGCCTGAAATATGTGGGACAAAAGAGGCTAATTTAGCATTAGAAAAAAACGTAAATGATATTGCACCTCGCACGGGAGATGATGTTGTTTTTACAATTACAGTAACAAATAACGGCCCTGAACCTTCAACTGGATCATTCGTAAGAGATAAGCTAGAAAGTGCGTTCTATTACTTAAGTGATGATTCAAGCGGCGCTTATGACTCGAAAACGGGATTATGGATTGTAGGTCCTTTAGCTGTTAATGAATCAAAAACAATCAACATAGTTGTTAAAGTTATTGATTTTGGAGCCCAGACAAACTATGCGCAAATATTTGTAGATAATGAAGTAGATATAAATTCAACTCCCGGTGATTATAGTGGCAATCAAGATGATGATGACCTTGTTGTTTTAAATGTACTTCCCTGCCCTATTGAGATATCTGAAATTGTACTTTGTCCTTATGATTCCATTTCAATAAATAATGAATGGGTTTATTCAGCTGGCTTATTTATTGAATCCACATCTCTTACAGCAGACTGTGATTCTTTGCATATTACTAAAGTCGAATTTATCGAAGAACCACCAGTACCTAAACTAACAGTTGATTGTGAAAACAGGGAATTTAATTTAAATATTGATGAAAACACCATTTGGAAACCGCAATGGGATAATGGCGACAATTCTTTTAGTGCTATATATTCAGAATTCAATGAATCTGCCCTCCTTTCTTTAGATACCGATCCAAATTGCAAAGAAGAAATCATAATAAAGTTACCTATTCTTTCTGATATTGAAGACATACCCTTTTTTAATGATACGCTTATTTTACAAAATACTATTTTAGAATTACCAACAGGGCTTAATTCTGACGAATGGAATTTACAATGGACTCCTGAAGAGATGTTTGAATGCCCTACTTGTATTGAAGGATTTCTAATGGGAAGTGAAAATTCTGAAATAACTCTTTTTTTGGAACATAAGTCTAGTTGTGTATTTGAAAGTTCTTTTCAACTTCGAATTGAAAAAGAACCTCAACATATTTTTGCAGCAAATATTTTGACCTCAAACAATGATTCGTATAACGACGAATGGATTGTATTTTCAAGTCCCAACATAACAATTGAATCGTGCAATGTGTATGACCGCTGGGGAAATTTGGTTTATTATTCGGAAGAATTAATTCCTAGCTGGAATGGAAACAGTAATGGATCTGCTTGCGGACAAGGAGTTTATGTATATATGATTAAATACCTTGATAGAGATGGTGTAAGACAAATAGAAAGTGGAGATGTAACTTTAATAAGATAATTTCCCTCCTTAATTTCTATCAGTTGTCAATAGAATTCACGGTATAATATCCATACAATTAACAAAATAATCAAAACGGTTACAAACGTTTTGGTATACGACTTGATTATCTGATTTTTCAGTTCTTTTCTTACTTCACTTTTTATACGTTCCTTTTCTGATTTTGAAATTGATTTGAATTTTTCAGAATTAAATTTCTTTTCAGATCCAAGACTTATATTATTGAGCTCCTCTAACTTATCTCTATAATTGTTTTTCGCATGCTTTTGTAATTCTCGATTCATTTTATTGCTATGAATCATAGCTGATATACTTCCTGAAGCCATAATATTGAATTAAATGAAAAATCTCATGCTTTATAAAACGGGTCTCTATATATTCCAAGATACATTTATTAAAATAAATTGTAAATGTTAAGAATAACACTTAGGCTACCTGCCATAATCACTGTCTTGCAACTACGGCAAGTAATTTTGGCATAGTCAGACCTTGTCATGAACTTTCACCTTTTTTAGTCATTCTATATTTTATTTTTTCAAGTCTATTAAAAGATTCTATTTCAATCTCATCATGATTCGAGATCATTAGCTTAGTATTTGCATATCTCTTATTTATAATTTTGCACTTGAGAATTGATTCAACAAGCACATCCATTAAATCTCTTGATATTTGATGAGTATTTTCTGGTTCCATATCAGAGAATTCACCTTCTCCAAAAACAAATTCTTGAAGTCTTGATTTCATCGATAGCGATTTACTGGATATTGAATTGGAATTAAAATCATAAATTTTCCATTTCCTTAAATTAGACATATTGTTATCATCGGAATTATCAAATGCAAATATGATTTCAGTTTAAAACACATTTATATCTGCTCCGAATTTTGTAATAGTGAAATTTGGTTTTTCTTTTATAAATTTATGAAAGGTTTCCTCAACTAATTGATCAAAAAACGTTTGAACATTAGGGAAAACTTCCCTAAGTTTATACCAATTCGAAGAAAGGCTATTTAGATCTACTTCATAATCTACTTGTTCCATTACAGTTGCAGATCTTAAACCTTGACTATTACTAGGAAACTGAAAAACATCTGTTAAAGTTTGAGCATGTATTTGCAACTCTATTGAATCTTCTATTTGTTCAATTTTAAGTATTTTCAAAGTTCCAACTTCAATATGATATAGATAATCTCCTTTTTTCATGTTTGATCTTCATTTATAGAACTATTCTGATTATCGCTCGATAAGCATTTGATTATTAATTGTCATTTTTCTCTTCCAAATTTACATGTTGAATAACAAGAATTCAAATCACAAAAGCGAATATTAGCTGAGGAAATTATTTTATTCATCAATTTAGTCGGTCTAATCTACAGAATTGCTAACAATATTAACTAAAGCCTCATAAATCATTAAGAATGTATATTTTAAGACCACTTCCAATTTGTTTCATTGATATATTCAATGCCGATTTCATCCATTTTTAATCTGAATTTATTATTATCTTTTATGCTATGTTTAGGAACGATAATTGACATATCTATTCCCAATTTTATAAAATAGTGATTCGGCAATTCAATGAGAGATTTTAACTCAGAATATTTGATTTTTCCTTTACTCGATTTATCTGAAGTTTTTAAGTGTTTAGCAGTAAATTCAAGTTTTGATAACTTGTTTATTCTGTTAGTATAATTTTCATTAATGTGATTTTTAAAATGATTTTTATATTTCCAACTAAAATAAAAAGGATACAAAATAATCCATAAAAATGCGAGAAGTACCCATATGAAAACGCTAACAACACTTTTGTTTGCGAATGCCGTAACAATTCCAAGAATAAAATATACAATAGGAAAAAGAAATCTAGCTCTATTCCGTTTTTTAAGATGTGAAGTAG
>CAYOIL010000237.1:0-6544 GCA_964403985.1 uncultured Saprospiraceae bacterium | reverse complement strand
GCATCGACCTGCACACGGGTTCCGACGCGCGTTCGAACCTGCCTCAGATTCGAGCCGACCTCGACGATCCCGTGACTCAGAAGCTAGCCAAAGCCTTCGCGGCCCCGGTTCTTTTGGGGGCGAGTCTGCGCGATGGGTCGCTTCGCAAGGTGGCGGCGAAGTGGGGGGCCCGGGTTCTGCTCTACGAGGCCGGTGAGCCGCTGAAGTTCTCCGAGCATGCGATCGAAGTGGGCGTGACGGGGATCAAGCGTGTGCTCAAGCAGCTCAAGATGCTGAAGGAAGCCCCAAAGGCTGAGGGCCCATCGGCGCTTTGTAGGGCGAGCCGGTGGGTGCGTGCTTCTCGCAGTGGGCTCTACCGCTCTCGCACGGAGCTCGGTGAGCGGGTGAAGCGCGGCGACATCCTGGGCTTCGTCACGACGCCCTACGATACGGGCCGCACGCTCATCAAGAGTCCAGTCGACGGCATTCTGATCGGCACCGTGACGAATCCTTTGGTCTTCCAGGGCGATGCTCTTGTTCACGTGGCGACGACGAAAAAGCTAGCCCCCGCCAAAAAGACCAAGTAGGCGAGTCGCAGCAGCGCCCGGCGGCAGCTTGCCTTCGCGCACCGCTCGCACGGTTTCATCGAGCTTCTGCGCCACCTTGGGGTGATCATGGAATGCTCGCAGGAGGCGCTCTTCGACGAGAGACCACATCCATCGAGTGGCTTGTTCGGCGCGCTGCTCTGCGAGCGAGCCGGAGGCATCCAGTGCATCTCGGTGCTCACAGATCGCGGTCCACAGCTCGTCGATGCCCGCGCCTGTTTCGGCGCTGACCACCAGCGTCTTGGGCACCCACTCCGCGTGGCGCGGCCTTAGGTAGCGCATGGCGGCCGCGTGGTCGCGAGCGGCGGCACGGGCGAGGTTCACGCGGCTGCCATCTGCCTTGTTGACCGCCAGGAGATCGCCGACTTCCAGGATGCCCTTCTTGATGCCTTGGAGCTCATCGCCCGCCCCGGGGAGCAGCAGCACCACGAAGGTGTCAACCATCTGCCGCACAGCGATCTCCGATTGACCAACGCCTACCGTCTCGACCAGGACGATGTCGAAGCCCGCCGCTTCGCAGAGGAGCATCGTCTCTCGCGTGCGCTGGGCGACGCCCCCGAGGGTGGTGGCGCTGGGGCTGGGCCGAATGAAGGCCGCTTCGTTCTGGGAGAGGCGCTCCATGCGGCTCTTGTCCCCGAGGATGCTGCCGCCTGAGAGCGTGCTCGAGGGATCGATGGCCAGCACCGCGACGCGGTGGCCGGCTTCGATCAGATGCAGGCCGAGGGTTTCGATCAGGGTGCTCTTTCCGACCCCCGGAACGCCGCTGATGCCGATGCGTTGGGCAGCTCCGGTCTTGGGTAAGATCGTGCTGAGCAGCGCCTGCGCCGCCGGGGCGTCGGCGGCTCGGGTGCTCTCCACGAGGGTGATGGCCTGGGCGAGCCGCGTCCGGTTGCCTTGCATCACGCCTTCCGCCAGGGGGGTCGCGCGTTCGTCTCCACTCGGGGTCTGTGACATCGTGGTGGAGAGCGTAACGTACAAAGCAGACGCCTCTGATTGATGTCCGGGAGTTACCGAGCATCGGCCCTCCTTCACCGCTTAGAACCCTGATCGATCCCACTTGACGATCTAGTGCCATGAACTCCAGCAAGCTCCCGGGTAACGTACAGCGCGTGCTGCGACTCCTCGGCTATCTCTGGGCTTCACCCAACACTCTTATCGGGCTCGTCTTCTGCGCCATGGCGCGGGTCTCTGGCGGTGAGACCGCCGTGGTCGATGGAGTGATCGAAGCCCATGGCGGCTGGACTCGCCCCGCCCTGCGACCGAACCCGTTCATGCGCAACGGGATCGCTGCTATCACTTTCGGCCACGTCGTCATTGGCGCGGACCAGTTTCAGCTCGAGAGGTCGCGCGTGCATGAACGCGTCCACGTGCGCCAATACGCCATTTGCGGTCCATTCTTCCTGCCGCTCTACCTCCTCTCCAGCGCGTGGTGCCTGGTGCGCCGCGTTGACCCCTATCGCCAGAACGTGTTTGAGCGCCAGGCCTACCGCATCGAAGCGGAATGGCGCGAGCGCTTCACGTAGCCCGCTTAGATGCGAGCTTGGAGCGTATAAAGGCGGTGGTAGGTAGCCGTTCAGGGGGGTAGTGGGCCAGTTCGCCACACCTATGACCGATGGAACGGAGGTGAACGGCGCGGCAGACCCCACCTCCTTGAGCGACCTGATCGCAGGGCTGCGAGCTGAGATCGCCGAGCTTCGGAGGGTGATCGAGCAGCAGGCCGCCGTAATCGAAAGGCAGCGCGCGGAGATCGAACGCCTCAAGGCCCGCAAGCCAAAGACGTCCCGCACCTCGAGCAAGCCACCTTCCACGGATGGTCCTTGGACCAAGCGCTACTCGAAGAAGAAGCCGTCCGGCAAGAAGCGCGGCGGTCAGCCTGGACACAAGGGTGCCCAGCGCGAGGCCACGCCGCCCGAGGACGTAGACGAAGTCCACGACGTTGACCCCACGTGCTGCAAGAAGTGCAGCTCGCCGATGGTGAGGACCGGAGCGGCCCCGCTCCGTCACCAAGTCATCGACATCCCCTCCGTCAAGCCCAGTGTCGACGAGTGGCTCCTGCACCAAGGGCTCTGCAAGACCTGCGGCTCCATAGAGCGAGCTGAGCTCCCCGCTGGGGTCCACCCAAGCTCGTTCGGCCCCAACCTCTCGGCGCTGGTTGTCCTCCTGAGCGGGGAGTACCGGATGTCGCGCCGCAACATCCAGCGCTACATCTCCGACACTCACGGGGTCGAGATCTCGCTCGGCGCGATCTCCAACATCGAGCGACGGATGACCAGCGGCCTGGAAGGGGCTCACGCCGAAGCGCTCGCTGCCGTGCAGGAATCGCCAGTCAAGCATCTTGATGAGACTACGTGGCGGCAGGAAGGGGACCTCGCGTGGCTCTGGGCTGCCGTTTGCCAGATCGCCGTCTGCTTCGTGATTCGCGACTCGCGCCGAGCGGATGTGGCCAAGGAACTGATCGGCGAGGAGCCCATCGGCATCCTCATCAGCGATCGGTACGCTGGCTATTCCTTCGTCGATCTGGATCAACGCCAAGTCTGCCTCGCGCACTTGCTCCGCGACTTCCAGCGGATGGCCGAGGGAGAGAAGGAGCTCCGCTGGATTGGCGATGGCCTTCTCTTGGCCATGACCGACATCTTTCGATTGTGGCACCGACATCGAAGTGGGACTGAGCCTGAGGAGGTCAGCCGGGCGCAGCTGCGAAGATGGTCCCGGCCGCTCCGAAGGCGCGTCTTCGAACTGCTCGACGAGGGGGCCCGGAGCCGAGGACATGAAACGCCCGCGATGTGCCGCGGGATTCTTCGGACGGAGCCCGCGATGTGGACGTTCATCGAGACGGAGGGGATCGAACCGACGAACAACGTGGCGGAGCGCGCGGTGAGACCGGTGGTCATTCACCGGAAGACGAGCCTTGGTAGCCAAAGCGATCGCGGCAGCCGCTTCGTGGAGCGGATGCAGACAGCGTCGGCGACGCTGAAGCTGACCGGGAGGAGCCTGCGCGACTTCGTCGTGGACGTGGCCAACCACGTGCTCGGCGGGGCTGCACCCCCAGCGCTCCTCAAGTAGAATCAGCATGGCCTTCGGTCTGAATTCCTCCTCGGATGGGCCCTCAGCACCCCGGGAACCCTGATTTGACCCCGTGAACGACTACCATTCCGGAGTTCTCCAACTCTGCGTCCTTGTGCTCGACGGCCCACACCACGCGGCTGAGGGTCGCGTGGAATTGGAGGCGTTTAAGGAGAGCTTGCTCGGTGCCGTCGAGCGTAAGGCCGTAGCCTGATAGGAAGGCTGACCAAAGGTCACTGCGGTCCAAGGGGATCGACGAGGCGACTCTCTCTAGGTCGACGAACGACCAGTCGGCGCGCGCGTGTTCGAAGTCGATGATGCGCAGCGTCGAGCCCGTGACGATCCAGTGCCACTCCGCCAAGCAGAGGGGGTCCTCGGATCCGTATTCAGACTGATGGGAGTCGATCTCGAAGTACCGGACCACACGACCCTCTCACGCCGGAGCGCATG
Source organism: uncultured Saprospiraceae bacterium (assembly GCA_964403985.1). Taxonomy (GTDB): domain Bacteria; phylum Bacteroidota; class Bacteroidia; order Chitinophagales; family Saprospiraceae; genus JAHDFB01. The sequence goes on along the minus strand of CAYOIL010000237.1, from coordinate 2,447 downwards.
CTTGGACGTGTCGCTGACGCGGAGTAAACGCCACGGGCCAATCGACCTGGTCATCGACAGCAGCGGCCTCGCGATTGTCGGCGAGGGGGAGTGGGCAGTGGCTAAACGTGGTGGGAACGGGCGTCGTGGCTGGAAGAAGCTGAATCTTGGCGTCGATGCGATGGGTGAGATCGTCGCGCAGGTCCTGACCGATAGCAACGTCGACGACGGGACCACGGGCGTCGCGATCATCAAGAACGTGAGCCGACCCATTCGTACGGTCACAGCCGACGCTGCATACGACACCAAGCCGATCTACGATGCTGACGAAGGCATGGGGGCAGAGGGCGTCGTGCCACCATCCGGTTCCGCGAGCACGTCGACACGACGTCGAAGGTCCAAGGCGCACAACCCGACGGTGAGACGCGTCAAGGAGGTCGGACAGCGGCAGTGGAAGAAGGAGTCTGGGTACCATCGTCAGGGCCGGGTGGAAAACACGTTCTTCCGCTACAAAACGGTCATCGGCGGCCGTCTACGCGCGCGCACTTAAGGCTCGCAGGAAGCGGAGGCCATGACTGCGTGTAACGTGCTGATCCGCATGCGCGCGCTCGGGTGGCCGACGTCCGAGAAGGTCGTTCGTTGATCGAAATGGGGATGGGGGACTTGCACCGCGATCTAGGCTTCGTGCAACAACTTGCGCCAGGCAAAGCTTGGAGGAAGGGAATGATGAGAAACTGAAACTTCCACTGGAGTCCCGCGGGGACGAAACCCGCCCGGCCAAGGCTAGGCAGCCAGCCGGAAGCGAGTCTTGCGTGGCACCGGGGCGACCCGTGCTGCGAAGCGTAGACAGTGAGTGTGTAGGCCTCTGTGACTGAGCCCCGAGAACACGAATGACCCGCGAGGGCCGACGGCGTGTTGTTACCGGAAGGCTACCCCCGTGCACCGCAACGTCTTGGTGTAGCGGGCCTCGCCGGGGTCCCGAGAGCAAGGGCATGCACACAAGGACTCCCCAGGAACCTGGGAGGCCTCGACATCTCCACGGAATGAAACGGTTCGCGGACCGGTAACAATCCGCGCAGGCAGGGACGCGTCGCTCCCGACCTGCATTGCTAAGCGATGCCCCGTGGTACCGCCAAACGAAGGAATACGAAGTGCGGCGGGATGGATGTCGAGGAGTCGGAGCGAGCCATAGTACCGCTGAAAGTGGGGAACCCGGAACCCGAGGGGCGCCGGGAGTCGACGGCGTCACAGGCGAGGAGTACGAGAAGAACCTGGAGGTCAACCTCCAGAGCCTGCTCGATCGCTTCAAGTCTGGGCGCTATAGAGCACCTGATGTGCGCAGAGTCCTCATCCCTAAAGGGAAGGGGAAGACGCGTCCATTGGGGATCCCGACGTTCGAGGACAAGGTGCTGCAGCGCGCCGTGGCCATGATCTTGGAGGCGATCTACGAGCAGGACTTCTTGCCCTGCTCGTACGGATTTCGTCCCGAGCGATCGGCCCACCAAGCGCTAGCCGAAATCCGATCGACACTGATGAGCATGAAAGGTGGATGGGTTGTCGAAGCAGACATCAAAGACTGCTTCGGCGCCTTCGAGCACGAATGGATACGGAAGATCCTGAACCGACGGATACGTGATGGAGTGCTGATCCGAACGATCGGCAAGTGGCTGAACGCAGGCATCATGGAGGATGGACAGCGAACCAAGCCGACAAAAGGCACGCCGCAAGGCGGAGTCGTTTCGCCGATCTTGGCCAACATCTTCCTCCATGAGGTGCTCGATGCATGGTTCCACCGATACGCGAAACCGCTGATTGGTGGCCGTGCAGAGTTGGTGCGCTTTGCGGATGACCTTGTGATCCTCTGCGATCACAAAGAAGACGCCGAGCGCTTCTACAAGGGCATCTTTCCGCGCTTCGAGAAGTTCGGACTGACCCTGCATCCCGAGAAGACGAAGCTCGTGCCGTTCAAGCGTCCGCCTCGCGGCGGCCCAAACAAATCGGAGAGCTGGGACTTCCTCGGGTTCACCCACTACTGGTCGAGGTCGCGGAAGGGCTACTGGGCAATCTTCCGGAAGACGATGGCAGCACGCCTGAGTCGAGGCCTCAACGCGATTGGGGAATGGTGCCGGACCCATCGGCACATACCCGTGAAGATCCAGCACCAGAGCCTGAGCCGAAAACTGAATGGGCACTGTGCCTACTACGGCATCACCGGAAACTCGGTGGCGCTTGAGAAGTTTCGGCGAGGGATGCGGGCACGATGGATGCGATGGTTGCGGCGGCGTTCTAACGCCGCTTACGCAAAGAACTGGGACTGGTGGGCTCGCTTTCACGAGCGACACCCGCTGCCGCCAGCTCGAGCCATTCACTCAACGTTCCGGCGCACGTAGCGAACCCATGAGTCTGAGGAGCCGGATGCGTTAATCGCGCACGTCCGGATCTGTGGGAGCCCTGGGGAGGTAACGACC
>CAYOIL010000236.1:0-6556 GCA_964403985.1 uncultured Saprospiraceae bacterium | reverse complement strand
CTTCATTAGTAATAGGAGATTGAATTTCTATATTCAATAATCCAGATACTGGATTAGGGTATAGTTTTACGTTTTCAATTTCACTTACTACATCAGCTTCTTCAGATAAATTATCTTCGTCAATGATCTCTCTGTTTCCATTAACACATCCAGTAATTTCTACATCGTCAATGTATACATAATCAGCATTAGAAGATGCATCACAACGGAATCTAAATTTAGTAGTTGAAGAAAATGTTCCCGTTATTACAACAGTTTCAAACTCTCTAACAAAGTTTTGGAAATCTGTTCCTCTTGCATAAGTAGTTAATGTCTGCCAAGATGATCCATTATTTGTAGAAACCTGTAACCAGAAATCTTCACCATTTTCCATACTTCTTCCAACATACGTAAAGTCTACTGTTACCTCTTCGAATCCAGCTAAGTTAAATGCATCAGAAGTTGCAACACTTGAACTTGTATTATCTCTAATTCTTATAGTTCTAGTTCCACTGTTAGCGTATGTAGAAGCAGTACTTCTTACACAGTCGCTTCCACCATCATTCCAATTCCCCCAACCAGAATCAAGGTTATTGAAATCAACTAATACGTCTGTACATCCGCCAGTATTACAAGGTGCACAATCAGGTCCACCGCAATCTACACCAGTTTCATTTCCATTTTGAATTCCATCAGTACAAGTCGGTGCTGGTCCTCCACCAATACAGAAATTAGTTGTTTCAGAAGAACCAAATGATCCACCTGAAGCTACAACAGAACCTCCAGTTGTTACAGTATAAGAACCTTGTCCGTAAGAACAACAGATACCATCACCATATGTATCACTGATTGTGAAGTCATAACATCCATCAGCTAAACATTCATTGATAGTTACTGTAGAACCATCAGCTTGGCTACCGTAAGTTCCACCACTTGCAACAGTTGTTCCATTAGAATTTTTGATAGTCCATGAAGTTTCTTCTGGGTAATTGTCTAAAGTTATTGAAACTGTTACTGTTGTACAGTTTGAATTACAAGGTGCACAATCTGGTCCACCACAATCTACTCCTGTTTCATTTCCGTTTTGAATTCCATCAGTACATGTTGGTGCTGGTACATTTCCACAAGCTCCTGAGCTTAAAAGAGATTCTCTTGCTCCACCTGTATCAAATATAGCTCTCATTCTTGTTTTTTGACCTTGCGTAAATAAGTTCATACAAGCATCATTAGAATAATCCATATAATTCTGAACCATATCTACTGAACTACAAGAAACATGACCTACATTACAACCTCCATTAGAAGCATCAGATGTAGGTGTATCAGAAACAAAATCATCAACATTACAGTTTCCATCACCCCATATGTGTCTAAGGTTTAAATAGTGACCTACTTCATGAGTCATTGTTCTTCCTAAGTCAAAAGGAGAAGTAGCTGTACCTGTGTCACCGAAATAACGATAATCATTTACAACACCATCAGTTGATGGGCTTCCTCCCGGAAATTGAGCATATCCCAATATTCCTCCGCCGATATTACATACCCATACGTTTAAGTAATCGGCAGCTGGCCAAGCATTAGTTCCTCCAGAAGAAGAAAACTTAACACTGTCATTTGTACCAAAACCATTAACACTAGTTGATGTTCTCGTAATACCACTAGTAGAATTACCATTTGGATCAACTGAAGCTAAACAAAATTCAATTTCAGAATCTGCTGCTTGACTCCATGTTCCGTCAGCATCAGAATTATTTCTTCTAAAGTCTTCATTAAGAATATTGATTTGAGAATTAATTTGTGCAGTAGAAATGTTCTGAGTCGAACCATTATAAACAACGTGAACAACTACTGGAATTGTAATTATACCATTCACCGCTTTATCAGGGTTATTAATGAATTTCTGAGTAGCTTTTTCAATGGCATCCATTTTGGATAATCTTTTTGGATCATTTAGAAGTTGTTCTTCTAATAAATCCATTGATCCACAGTTTCTTTGGGCGTCTAGTGCTGTAAATGAAAGCACACAAATAAGTAATAGTAAAAAGTTTTTAATCATAATAAATTTTGATTGTTAAGAAAGTTATTTAATACGGGTTTTGGATTCTCATCGAGTGTATTCGATGATAAGATTCTTGATTTGGATTGTTCGCTGTCGCAACTTACAATTTTATTTTTAAAGACGCAACCCCGACAAAGCAATATTTTAATAAAATCAAAAAATCAGCATTTAATTGCATATACAACAATAGTTGAGGATTATATTTGGCGACCACTCTTGTTTTGCTCTTCTTGTAATTTTGTTGATATTGCAGACTCCTAAAATCAAAGCATATATGAGTGATGAAAAAATACTAATTACCGGCTCCAATGGTCAGCTAGGACGGGTATTAGCACATGAATTAAGAAGAAAATATGGTAAAGCTAATGTTCTTGCAACGGACATTCGAAAACCTGATTTTGATAACTCCCCTTTTGAGTTTTTAGATATCACTAATAAAAAAAGAGTCATCGAAATTATTCATGATTATAAAATCACCCAAATTTATCATTTAGCAGCCATGCTTTCAGCAAATGGAGAATGGGATCCTAAAAAAACATGGGATGTAAATTTAAATGCATTATTAAAATTGTTATCTGTAAGTAGCGAGAATGGAATAAAACGTTTCTTTTTCCCAAGTACGATTGCCGTTTTTGGAAAAACTACTCCTCAAATTAATACTGAACAACATGTCCCATTACTTCCGGAAACAGTTTATGGGATTAGTAAAGTAGCTGGAGAATTATGGGGAAACTATTTTCATAAACGATATGGTTTAGATATTCGGTCGGTTCGATATCCAGGTATTATAGGATATCAAAGTATACCGGAAGGAGGCACTACAGATTATGCAGTTGAAATTTTTCATTCAGCGATTAAGGAAGAAACTTATGAGTGTTTTCTTGACAAAGACACAAGACTTCCCATGATGTATATTCATGACGCTATACGGGCAACAATTGAAATAATGGAAGCTCCAGCAGAAGATATTAAAATCAGGTCAAGTTATAATTTAGCTTCTATGACCTTTTCTCCTGAAGAGATATTTCAAGAAATTAAAAAACATTATCCTAATTTTAAAATTATTTACAAACCAGATTTCCGTCAAAAGATTGCCGAAAGTTGGTCTGAAAGCATTGATGATACCGAAGCTAGAAAGGATTGGAACTGGAACCCAGAATACAATTTAGAGAAAATGACATCAGAAATGATCGAAAAATTAAAAATACAGAAATGAATCAAGAGATAAATAAAGCATTACGTCAAGAATTAAATGAAATAAGTGAATCTGGATTATTTAAAAAAGAGCGTGTAATTATAACACCGCAATCTGCAGAAATAAAAACCAATGAAGGAGGAGAAGTTTTAAATTTTTGTGCCAATAATTATTTAGGACTTTCTTCAAATCCTGAAGTGATACAAGCCGCAAAGGATGCGATTGACACGCATGGCTTTGGAATGTCTTCAGTGAGGTTTATTTGTGGAACACAGGATATTCACAAAGAATTAGAACAAAAGCTATCTGCCTTTTTGGGTCTAGAAGATGCAATTCTATATGCAGCCGCATTTGATGCAAATGGTGGTTTGTTTGAACCTTTGTTAAATAAAGAAGATGCAATTATAAGTGACGCATTAAATCATGCTTCGATTATTGATGGCATTCGGTTATGTAAAGCAGCTAGATATCGTTATAAAACGAACGATATGGAAGATTTAGAAGTGCAGTTGAAGGAAGCTAAGGAAAAAGGGGCGCGACGGATTATGATTGCGACCGATGGCGTTTTTTCGATGGATGGTACGATAGCACAAATTGATAAAATATGTGACTTAGCAGAAAAATATGGTGCAATGGTAATGGTAGATGAGTGTCATTCTACAGGATTCGTGGGAAAGACAGGACGAGGAACACATGAATACAAAAATGCCATGGGCCGTGTTGATATAATCACAGGAACTTTCGGGAAAGCACTGGGTGGTGCAAGTGGAGGATTTACAGCTGCGAGTAAGGAGATAGTGGAAATACTGCGTCAAAGGTCGAGACCATATTTATTTAGTAATACGCTAGCACCTGCGATTGTGGGTGCTTCTATAAAAGTACTTGATTTCTTAAGTAAAAGTACTGACTTAAGGGACAAATTAGAAGAGAATGCTTTGTACTTCAGAGGTAAAATGACAGAACTGGGTTTCGATATTATTCCAGGAGAGCATCCCATTGTTCCTGTTATGTTGTATGATGCAAAATTAGCACAACGAATGGCGGCAGAATTATTGGATGAAGGTATATACGTGATTGGTTTCTTTTTTCCTGTAGTTCCCAGAGAAAAAGCGAGAATAAGGGTTCAACTAAGTGCAGGGCATGAAAGAGAACACTTGGACAAGGCCATTAATGCATTTGCTAAAGTGGGTAAAAAACTTGGTGTAATATAATAATGCCTTTCTTAAGGATGGTTTTCATACATTTCTTTTTGGGCTTAAAGCCCAAAAAATTAAAAAAACGCCTTAAAAGTGTACCTTATAATAGCAAAATAGAGATTAATTAACTTTTTCCCCAACTGTTACGAATAATTGTGCGTCTGATAAAGTAAACGAGACCGTATGTTTAAAATTATAGGCTTTTTCTTGCTGGCTTTAATTTGCATAAGCTGCAACAGTAATTTGTTTAACAATACAGATTCTCAATCAAGTGCTTGCGAATATATTCATTCTGCTGGAATATCGCTAGAACTATTAAGTGAATCAATAAGGGTAAGTTATAATTTTTACAACATAGCCAATAGTCCCATATTTCCATCGATTGCTCCTGAATTAAGTTGTGAGCCTGAAACAATTGAGTTATTTATTTCAACAGATGGGATTGAATTTGAAAAAGTAGCAACGCTAGAGGAAATTAGTGGCTCTTATCTTATAGAAGACCTTCAAGAATGTGAATTTATAACTGTAAAAATAGAAGGAAGTCATCCTGATTTCGCAACAGTTTCTACGTCAAAAACAGCATTAGTTGGTGAAGTCTTATTGCCACAATTAACAAGTAATCCACTTCCTATGGAAGAATTCACGATTGGGAATGACTTGAATCAAATAATTTATAAAACATCTTCTGATAAGTGGTATGAAAGCTCATTAAGTAATCCATCACAAGGTCAAAATATATTAAGTGATGTCGTTCGTGCAAAATGGAATCCAACTGAAAGCAATAAAGTAGCTGGAGTTGAAAACATTCTTGTTCCTATTCTTGAAAATTTAAATGGATCTACGTCCAAATATTTGGTTGAATACGATCTTAATACTGGAACGAAAGAAATTTTACATGAAATAGAAAACCACATGGATTTCGATAATGAAGTTTATTCACCAGAACTGTATTGGATTCATGAATTTTATTACAGTCTTGATGGGCAAAGCATCTATTTTATTTCAAATAAAGATAATGGTGGTTCTTCGATTTTCGATCAAAAGGTGTATGATAATATTTGGAAACTGAATTTACAAACAAAGGAAATAGAAGTTATAACAGACTTTTTCCCATTAGATTTCGATTTAATTGACTTTATTGAAGATCCAAAGAACCAAGGGAATTTCTACCTTTCAGGTGGAAAAAGGAATGTAGAAATGATTGCAGATGGAAATAGTTATTTCGTTAATCAAATGGATATTCATTATTACAATTCTTTTGACAAATCAATCACTCCTGTTTTCGAAAATAATGAAGTAAAAGAATATTTAAGTATTGACCCTACTGGAGAACATCTTGTTTTCACGACTAAATCTTCAGGATTATATGAATTAAGAAGTTTATCAATTGCTACTGATAAGCAAAAGCAGCTTACGTTTAGCGATGATTACAGACCTTTGAAAAAATGGACTCATCTAAATTGGATTTCTTCAAATGAATTTACAACAATTGTAAGTCAAGATGGCAATCTAAATTTTGCAACATTCAGTATAGAATAAGGAGGGTATCTATTTAAAATTTCAGAAGTTATAGTAGCAGTACTACCCTATTTATCGGATTTTTCAACAATTAAGAATTTTACTATTCCATGACCTTGACTGTTCCATTGACCTTTTAGTCCTTTTGGGATAACAAAGAAATCTCCGGTGTGAAAAGTAAATACTTTATTGTCACTGTCGGTAAAAGTAATCATACCAGATAATACATGAACAAGTTGTTCTTTTGTTGTACTTTCAAGCTTTCGAATTTGAGGTTTTTCTGCATTAAAGGTTAACTTTAATTCAACACCTTCTCTGATGATTTCTTGATGAATATTATCATCTTCTAAAGTTAATTGAACACCTGACAACATCGACCTTTTAACTTCACTAAACGTAGTATTTTTAGAAATAAATGTTGAATCAGTACGAAGTTTCGATATAACTGATAATTCGTAATGCAGATTTTCTCCTGCATTAACTTCCCAAGTTCCCTGAAAGTTTTTTGGCACAAAAAAGTGATCACCGTAATTGAAGATTTTTGCGTTGTCGGTTTTTGGCTTGACTATAGATTGTGCGTTTAAAAGATAGACGTATTCATCAAAAGCA
>CAYOIL010000235.1:0-6568 GCA_964403985.1 uncultured Saprospiraceae bacterium | reverse complement strand
TAGCAATTCCTCTCTTAATCAATCTTGATTTTCAACTAAGATTGGGGCAATATCTTTAATTTCACCGTTTTTTAAAGAAAGTGATTTATAAAAATAAATGACTAGTTATAAAAAAAACCGATCGAGCTTAATTATTTTATGTTTGTTTCTGTATAACTAATTTAATATGATTTTACTTTTAAAGTTTATTGCATGAGAATTCTGTTTGTCTGTAGTCGAAATAAATGGAGAAGTAGAACAGCAGAAACCATTTTTAAAAACAATGGAATGCATGAGATAAGGTCGGCTGGTACTGAAAATTCTGCAAAGATCAGAATATCTCAAAACATGATAAATTGGGCAGATAAAATCTATGTAATGGAATCCAAGCATCAAAAGTGAATCCTCGATAAATTTATAGTAGATAATGCAAATGAGAAAATTGAAGTATTGGACATACCTGATATTTACACATATATGGACAGTGAACTAATCCTTATTTTAAATATAAAACTTGAAGATCAGTTTTAAAGTCATTGAAATTCAAGTACATATGAATAAGGAGAATTTGTAAGGAAGCTAGTATTCTTTGAAAATCAAAAAGCAAATGAAAAAGAATAGAAAATATATAATATGGATTATTGCCCTACTCATTATAGGATATGTACTTCTTGATAGTATTTTATATCAAGGGGTTAAGCCAGAATTTATTACTGACGATGGTGTCCAAGGAAACTATTTTGCAAAAAATATTTCAGAGGAAAAACCAACAATTGTTTTGATAGGAGGGCGTCAAGGGGGAGATTACTGGGGGCAAGAATTTGCTAAAAGAGAATATGTTGGTTTGTCTCTTCCTTATGTTGGCAAGGAAGGTCTACCTTCTTTGCCGGAAGAAATTAATCTTGAATATTTTGAAAAAGCATTGAATTGGTTAAAAGCCCAACCTGAAGTTGATCAGACAAAAATTATTTTAATGGGAGCTTCTAGAAATGCTGAATTGTCTCTTATAATTGCTGCAACATTTCCTGAATTAGTTAGTGGTGTTATTGCTTATGCTCCTAGTTCTGTCTCTTGGTCTAATACCGTTTTATCATATAACTCGATCGATATTAAAGCAAGTTGGAAGTATAATGGGCAAGACATTCCTTATGTTCCTATGGATAGGCTCTCTGGTGGTAATTCAGATACTATCGAAACATTAAATTATTGGAAAAATGGACTAGCAAAAGCGGATTATGTTTCTAAAGCACATATTAAAGTTGAAAATATAAATGGACCTGTCTTACTTTTTTCAGGTATTAACGATAAAGTCTGGCCATCTGCATTTATGGCTGATATGTTGGAAGAAAGAATTGAACAAAGCGACTACAAATTTTCTTTCCAAAATATTAAATACGAAAACTCTGGGCATTTAATTTCTGGCCACCCAGAAATACAGTCTGATATTCGAACAGGAATCTTAAAAATATCTGGTAAGTCATATGAATTTGAGCAAGGTGGTACCTCCTCCGGAGATAGTATAGCTAAACAAGATGCGAAAATAAGGTTGTTGGATTTATTAGAAAAAATTTAAGGTTGTAGATAAAATTGTGTTTTCCATTTTTGTGATTTTATATTGCTGTATCGTTATAAATGTCTCCCATTGCCATTACATAATATTGCTATAATGTATAATTTACATTCCCATATAATTTGCGTCAACTAGCTAGTTATACCTCTTATAACCTTTGGGCTTTAAGCCCAAAAACGCTTGTAATTTCGATAATCGTCCTAATTTTAGTATTATTATATCAACAAACTAATTTCTGCTAAAACCTGATTCCCTTGATGTTCAAAAGGCTGATACTACTTTTCTTTGGATTTCTTTTTCTGACCTATACTTTTGGTCAACAGGATACAACAACTACAGACAAAAAGAAGATCGCATCTCTAAATATAGGCGGTGTACTCCGCTATAATTATAATCTCTCTTCCTGGAAGCCTAATCAAATAAAGCGTGCAGGCGACTTTGGCTTTGAAGTGTTCCGAATTAATGTAGATGCACAATACGAGTCATGGGAAATCCATTTAGATCAGCGTTTTTATTCAGCCCCATTTGGTGGAATGTTTTTAAAATATGGCTGGTTCCAATATAATCTTACCAATAATAGTCATTTAAAAATGGGATTAATTCCGGCTTACTTTGGTATACAACAATTCAATTCTCATAGCTGGTTTTTTCAGCTTCCTTTTTATTTGGGTTTTGAAGACGATCATGATATGGGTGTAAGTTATGACTTTGAAAATGAGAGGTTTAAGCTTGATGTTGGGTTTTATAAAAATTCAGAACGACTTAGTTTTAGTGATAATTCACCAATTTCAGATGATCGATACACTTATGATTTTTCAGGTAGAAATCAAGAAATTAATCAAATAAACGTAAGAAGCAATTATACATTTGGGACTGAAATAAAAAGTCAAATAGGTGCTTCTATACAATATGGTGGAATATGGAATATAGATACTAAATCGGTGGGTTCACAAATTGCTGTAGGGATTCAATATGAATTAGATATAAAGGATTTTAATCTAAAAGCTCAATATCTTGCTTATAATAACCAGCCTAAAAATGCGGAAGGTGAAAGTAGAGATTATATCCAAATGACGGCTTATGGTGCACCTTATAATACAGCTTCTAAAGCAAGTGTTTATTCAATTGGAATTGCATACACTATAAAAATAGATAACAGCATTTTACATTCAATTCAACTATACAACGATTACTCGTATATGAACAAGTCGATTAGTACATGGGAAGATACTCAAATGAATGTCCTAGGTGCTCTTTTTGACTTTAATCCTGTATATATTTATACAGATATAGGTATAGGTAAACATCAACCTTGGTTAGGCCCACAATGGACTGATGCGCTTGCTTCTGGTGACCCAAGTAATTCATGGGAATATAGGTTTAATGTTAATTTTGGATACTACTATTAAAATGAGAAAACTACTTTACTTAATTGCGATTATTCTATTTGGCTTATCTATATATCAGATATATGACTTCTTTGTTTTTAAACAAAAACAGGAAGCTATCATCTTGGAAAAGGGAAACAATACCACAAAGGAATTAAAAAATGCAATAGATGAAATACTTCAACGAATTGCAGTAGAAGGAAAGCGGCTTTCTGATTTGTTAGGCTCGAAAGATTTATCAAAAAGAGAAATAGAAGAACTAATTAAAGAATCTTCATTAAGTATTAAGGAAATACAAGGTGTTACAGCTTGTTATGAACCTTTTGCATTTTCTACTAATGATCGATTGTATTGTCCATATTTTAATAAAGGTGATGGTAGTTATTTGTTTGTAGGTGATTCCTATGATTATTCAATAAAGGGTGCAAAAGGAACTAACTGGTATACAAGTGTCAGAGACAATGGAGCTAGCTGGGTGGAACCTTATTATGCTCAAGGGGCACAAGACTGGTATGTTGATTATGGAGTTCCATTTTATTTTACAACTGGACCTAAAAAAGGAAAGATTCGTGGTACAATAACGATGAGTTTTATTTGCAGTGGCTTCAAGGAATTGGTGCATTCAATGAGCTTAGGAAAGACGGGTTATGGGATAATTACAACTGCCGAAAATAATTTATTAGCACATCCAGTAAGTGAATATGTGGGTACAACTAATCTTAGTAAAGTAATAGCAAAGGAGGAAAATGAAAATGTAAAAACGGCATATAAAAACCTTATGAAAAAAGAAAAAGGTTTTATTCGATTTTTCGATAAAGAGATTCAAGATGAAACGTTTTTTTACTTTGATGAAATTCCAACATCTAGCTGGGGCCTTGGCTTAGTCTTTTATAAGAATAGTATTCTTCAAGATGGAAAACTATTGAATCGAAAATATATTAAGCTTTCTATTTTACTGTCACTTCTGTTCCTTATTGTTTTGATGATATTTTATAATAGGGATCATTTAGATAATGGTGAGATATGGACACTTAGCATCTTGTCTTCAATAATTCTGCTTTTTAATGTAATTTTCATAGGTTACCTAGAGCATTCAATGTCAGTAGATATGGATAATTCCAGTCCGCCAATTATTGATGTTTCAGCTATTGATAAAGTTGTATCTAAGCAAGAAGTAAAATCGGACAAGTTAAAAACACCTAGATTCAGATCTGTCCCAACAGGAATATTTATTAATAACTTAGAATTCGAAGATTCATATAATGTAAATGTTGGAGGGAAAGTGTGGCAAAAATATCCATTAACAATTGCAGATGATGTAAATATAGGTTTTGTACTTCCTCAGATGTCTCCGTTTGCTGAGGCTTCGTATATTGAAGAGATAAGTCGAGTAGAAATGCCTGCACAAGAATCCGAGGAGGGGTTTTTACTTGTTCATTGGGATGTAAGAGTAACGCTTCGTCTCAACTTAAACTACAATGATTTTCCTTTTGATAAGCGTAAAATTAATATAGAAATCATACCAATCGATAACAATGATTATTTATTATTTACACCAGACCTGACGAGTTATAAATACACTAATCCAGATAAGAAAAGTGGACTTGATTCCAAAATTGTAATATCTGGTAGTAAAGTTCTAGAAAGTTATTTTAGTTACACATTTGAAACCTATGATTCTGATTTTGGATATGGAATGAAAGGCTTATACGAAGAGACCCCAATTCTTCATTACAATATTAATATCAAGCGAAAGTTACTTAATGCATTCATTACATATCTGGTTCCAGTAATTGTGACAATGATAATGGTATTTATTTTGATTACAGCTATAGGAAAGACTAATGAGCGTCAAGGAATAATAGAAAGTATGGCTGCTTTTTTCTTTGTCTTGATCTTTTCACATATAGATTTAAGAAAGGAAATAGTAACTGCTGAATTGACTTATATCGAATATTTTTATTTTATCTCATATGCAATGTTGATACTTGCAACTTACAATATGATTACTTACTCTAAAAATAAAAGTAAGATCTTTGATTATGAAAATAATTTGTTATTCAAATCAGGTTTTTTTCCATTGATATTCCTTGCAACTCTGATCTTTACATTATTTCAGTTTTATTAGATTGATCAGCAAGGGAAGTCATGATTAAATAGTAATAATTGATGAAACAATGTGTTTTTCATTATCGCTTCTTTAGTTTAATCTATTCATTTAGTATTCTGATAATCGTATACTATGAATTATCTTTTGCTCATCTATTAAGTGAACTACTATCAAGCCTCCTCCTCCAGTTTCCATGCCAGTGAATTCACCTTTTGAATTAATCCATTTGTGGTAAATATCAAAACTAATTAGTGCATAATGACGGTCGCCAGTTAAGTAGATCGCACCAAAGCGGAAGAAACCTTTTAGATTATATTTCTCCTCTTTCGATAGACTTTTAAGTGTCTTATTATAAATGAAATTTTGACCTTTAAAAATTTTGAGAGAATCACAATTTGAAAGATTTTTCATGCTCTTTAATTCTGATGTATCAATCAACAATTCAGAAAAGTGACTATTTATTATAGTTTTTATTTGTTCAAAACCATTCAATTCAACATTCGTGTTAATTAAATGAAAGCTTTTATACTTATCGTCACGAGCAATAATATATTTATTGGACTCATTGAATTTTAACCATTGCTCCTTAATCAGTTCTTTCTGATTAACTAATCTTGTTTCATAAGTTTCATAATCAATCGACTGAACTAATGTATCTTTAGCCTGTTTTACAGAAATTCTTGGCTTTGGATTACCAGCGATAAAGTAAGGTATTACATCAAAATCGACTTTATCAAAAAAATCTTCAAAAAAGAGGCATTGATTAAATTCTACCTGACAATGGCAAAAGTTAATCAAAGAGAAAAATAAGGATATCAATAGCATTCGTTTCATTGAAAGGTTTTATTGATTCATATTAAAACAGCAAAATTTATCTTTTTCGTGTATCAGACACAACAAAAAGAAATACGATAATATGATCAATTTAGCTTGATCTAAATAACCGTAAAGAAGATAATAAAAAACAAATCAAATGAAATATTGTGGAATAGAACTTAAATCCAATGAAGCAAGAATTGTAAGTATTGAGACCCAAGATTCTAATTATAATTTTATAGCTATTGAAGTAAAGAAATTCAAACTCAAAGATTCGAAATCTCAACAGGCAACTCTTGATTTTATGTCAGAATTCAAAGCATTTTTTGAGAAAAATAATTTTGATAAGATTGCTGTAAAAGAAAGAATGAAAAGAGGCAAATTTGCTGGAGGGGCCGATTCTTTTAAAATGGAAGGCATACTTCACACATTGGATTTTCCTATTGAAATCATTCATTCGTCAAAAATAAAAGCTAAAACTAAAGATAAAATCTTCAAAACAGATGAAATCAATGCTTATCAAGAAGAAGCATTGAAAGTTGCATTGAGCTTGTTCTAAAAAAGTACATAATTGATTCTTTAAAGGATTTTGGGCTCGAGCCCAAAAAAAATAAAACTAAAATTCCAATCGATATGCATTGGTGAAAACGTAAGAATACAGACGGGTTAGGAAGCTTTGAAGGACCACAAATTATTGATATTACA
>CAYOIL010000234.1:0-6592 GCA_964403985.1 uncultured Saprospiraceae bacterium | reverse complement strand
ATCCTGGCCATGGTGAATCATAAATAGTTAATATTGATCCATCAATAAAAGATTGAATTTCATATAAATCTTGAGCAGGCACATAAATATCATCCCCTCTAATTTCAAGTTTGATTCCTAGTTTACGAAAAGTGTCTGGAATTATTCCTAGGTGATTCACTCCCGCATTCGTGATTGTAATTTCAGATTGTGTCATAGCAGCAAGGCCTATAAATGAACCTATCTCAATCATATCGGGAAGTATCGTATGATGAGTTCCTCCTAGCTTGTTAACTCCTTCTATAGTAAGAAGATTACTTCCTACACCTCGGATTTTAGCTCCCATGCTATTCAACATTCTACACAATTGCTGAACATATGGTTCACATGCCGCATTGTAGATTGTTGTTGTTCCTTCTGCTAATACTGCTGCCATTACGATATTGGCAGTTCCTGTTACTGAAATTTCATCCATTAACATGTAACAACCTTTCAACTTCTCAGCTCCTAAATAAAATGTATCCTCTTTTTCGTCAAATTGAAAAGAAGCTCCTAATTTTTGGAAGCCCAAAAAGTGAGTATCTAATCTTCTCCTCCCTATCTTATCTCCACCTGGCTTTGGTAAAAATGCTTTTTTATATCGGGTTAGCAAAGGCCCAATCAACATTACTGAGCCTCTTATCTTTTGGGCAGTAGCCTGATATTCTTTACTTGCAAAATAGTCAAGATCAATTTCATCAGACTGAAAAGTATAAGTGGAATCGTCAATCTTGTTGACCTTTACTCCTAATCCTTTTAATAAATCAATTAGTCGATTTACGTCAAGTATATTTGGTACATTATTTATGGTAATTTCATCATCTGATAGAAGTACAGCACTGATGATTTGTAGGGCTTCGTTTTTAGCTCCTTGTGGTTGAAGAGATCCTTTTAATTTATGACCTCCTTCAACTATAAACGCATGATTGCTCATTTATTAAATTTTATTTGTTTTACCCTTCTTGATAATTCTTATGAAAATCAACTTGGATAAAAGGAAAAGCTACAATAAAGCATTGAAGCTGTCACTCAAATATATTAAATAAATTATTAATATGAACTTTTTCTTCTGTAGTTCTTATTCTTGCCTTTGTTGCGATTGTTATTGTTGTTATTATTTCGGTTATTATTCTTTCGGTGCTTTTTATATGTTGTTGCTGATTTTAAGTAGTCAAATGAAGCATCTTCACTTAAAGTAAGCTGACCCTTAGTCATGATTTTGATATCTTCCTGAACCGAATCATCATTTACGTAAGAATCTTTATTCCATTGCTTGTAAGCCGTTTTCATATACGAACCTATGATTCTTACAAACTCTTGTTTCTTTTCACCTTCTTCCATTTCAAGAGCTTTTTCTATAAGGTCTTGAATATACTTTCCGTAGTGTCTATATTTTTTAACTGGATTCGGATAATCTACACGAATCGTTTCTTTCTCAACTGGAGCTGGTTTGGTTTTTTCAACTCCTTCTGGTACGTCAACATTAAGTTCCCAATCTGCAATTTTTAACATGTGAGTCCACATCTTATCAGAATAATCTTGTGACTTTCTTTCATTAGATGACATTGTAAGCATCATACTTACCATACCTTCTGCTAACTTTTGTCTCAATTCTCTATCCTCTATAGTCTTAATATGTTGTACTAATCTTTGTACATGTCTACCATATTCTGGTATTATAAGATCTTCTCTTTTTGAATTATATTGCATAATTTTTTTTTATTCTACTGTTACAGACTTCGCCAAGTTCCTTGGTTGATCGACATTACATCCTCTTAAAACAGCAATATGATAAGCTAATAATTGTAGGGGAATAACTGAAAGTAACGGCGTTAATGGATCTACAGTTACAGGTAATTCTATTGTAAAGTTCGCAATTTTTTTGATTTCTTCATCCCCTTCGGTAACAATTGCAATAACTTTCCCTTTTCTGGCAATAACCTCTTGAATATTGGAAAGTACTTTATCGTAGTTATTTACATTTGTTGCAATTACCACAACTGGCATATTTTCATCTATCAATGCAATAGGACCATGCTTCATTTCTGCAGCTGGATATCCTTCAGCATGAACATACGAAATCTCTTTCAACTTCAATGCCCCTTCCAAAGCAACAGGGAAATTAAATCCTCTTCCTAAGTATAAAACATTATTAGCATGCTGAATTTCTTCTGCTATTTCCTTTATTTTATCATCGGCCTTTAAAACGCTTGCCACTTTCTTTGGCATATTTTCAAGCTCAACTAAAATCCTTCTATAATAATCTTTATCTATTGTGCCTTTTACATAAGCTAAATGTAAAGCCATCAATGTAAGCAAAGTAACTTGTGAAGTAAACGCTTTAGTTGAAGCTACTCCAATTTCTGGTCCAGCATGAATATAAGATCCACTATCAGTCATTCTAGATATAGATGATCCTACATTATTTACTATTCCATATATTAATGCTCCTTTTTCTTTTGCCAACTTTAAAGCTGACATCGTATCTGCCGTTTCTCCTGATTGAGACAAAGCAATAACAACATCCTCTTCACTTATTATAGGATTTCTGTATCTGAACTCACTTGCATATTCAACTTCTACATTTATCCTTGCAAGTTCTTCAAACAAATACTCCCCTATCAAACCAGAATGCCAGCTAGTTCCACAACCTACGATTACAAATCTCTTTGCGTTTAATATCTTATTTAAATTCGCTTGAAGACCACCTACTCTAACATATCCATCCATCGCATTAATACGACCTCTCATGGCTTCAAAAATAGTATCGGGTTGCTGGAATATTTCTTTCAACATAAAATGATCGTAGCCCCCTTTCTCCAGCTCTTCTATCTTCAGATCAATTTTCTTTATGCTAACTTCTTGTAGTTCATTGGCTATGTTCTTTACTTCATAACCGCCCTTTCTATCAATTTTGACGATTTCATCATCTTTAAGATAGATCACTTTATCTGTATACTTTACTATTGGTGTAGCATCTGAAGCTATAAAATATTCTTTATCTCCTAAACCTACAACTAATGGACTTGAACGTCTTGCCCCGATCATCACATCTGGATTCTGACGATCCAAAACAACGATAGCAAAAGCTCCTACTACATTTTTTATAGCCTTTTGAATAGCACTTTCTAAATCTAACTGTTGGGCGACAAGGTACTCTTCAATTAAGTGAGCCAGTACTTCAGTATCCGTATCACTTTTAAATTCATGTCCCAAATCTTGTAAGGCACGTTTTAGTGTACTATGATTTTCAATAATCCCATTATGAACAACAGCGACTCGGCCATTACTACTAAGATGTGGATGCGCATTTATATCGTTCGGCTCTCCATGTGTAGCCCATCTAGTATGGCCCATACCTAAAGTAGCATTCAAGTCTTTGTCCTTAGCAAATGTTACTAAGTCTTCAACTTTTCCTTTCTTTTTATAAACATGTAAATCACCATTTAGAAGAGCTACTCCAGCACTATCGTAACCACGATATTCTAATCTTCGTAAACCCTCAATAATGATATCGTAGGCTTGTTTTTCACCTAGATAAGCAACTATTCCACACATGGAATCTAATTTGGAATTGAATAAGTAAGTTTAATTTTCATTGGGTTGGTACTATGGTTTGGACCATAAATAATACTCCTTCCCAAAATTAATTCAGGACTTGCAGCCTCTAGATAAAGATTTCCCGTTTCGGTTGAACCTTGATCTATCAATTGTTGAAAGTACGCTGTAACATTAAAAGTGTAATATCTTCTAATTAGTTCATCATTATCATCTCTTTCTTCAGTCAACACTCCACCAAATCCTGCTTCCAATGCTTGTGCATTTGATGCATTAATAAGATCTATTATTCTAGATCTTTCTCCGGTATCAGGATCTTCGCTATCGATGTAGACAAGTCTCATAGGTTGGAATATCTCATCATCGTCCCCTGGAACATCTGCTACAGTCATTTCAATCTCAGCCTTTTTTAATAAAACATTTCCTAAAGTTTCAAAATTTGCTGTAGGAAACTCAAGCTTTATATCTGCCCCACCATAACCTTGAACATAAAGTAAACTATCTCCTATAGAAGGAGTTGCAATAGCAGTTTCTAAATCTGAGCCTGCAATATCTTTTTCATTGTACACATGTCTTACACCACCTATTGTGAATGGATAAAACTTCGCAATCGTATCTGTATAAAATACAAATAATTTATTTCCTCGATCAATCAATGTCTTCGTTGAAAGATCCAAAGGTAGAACTGCTGTTTCATCAGGTCTATTCACAATCTTAAATCCTGGTAAAATATCTCTTAATAATGTATCATTCTTTACTGATGCAGTATCCATTACTAATAATTCTCCTATTGAATTATCAAGCTTCAATCTTACTGAAGGA
The DNA here is from genome assembly GCA_964403985.1 of uncultured Saprospiraceae bacterium. GTDB lineage: Bacteria > Bacteroidota > Bacteroidia > Chitinophagales > Saprospiraceae > JAHDFB01. The sequence goes on along the minus strand of CAYOIL010000234.1, from coordinate 2,194 downwards.
GCTGTAGTAACTGTATCTCCATCAAAAAGAAACTCGTAGGCTTCATAGTTCAATTTGAACTCTTGACCTTGAGCTGCAGGTATCATTTTTGTTGCAAAGTCCTCATTAGAATAGTATTCTCCATCAAAATCTAATTCCTCTTCCAAAACAAGAACATCTACATTATGTGTAGCTTCTTTATCACCATAATATAATGTTGTATCAACATTAATAAGTAGAATAACAGAATCCACCGTTGCAAATTCATCATTATCAAAGTCGTAAAAAGAAGGAGAAACCGAATTTAGTCCAACTAAAAAGAATCCATCAAAGGTCTGCTTTCCAAAAAATGGATCGTCCATTTGACCTGTATACAGATCATTGGTGATTTTAATGTCACTATAAGTTAATAAACTATCTTCACCTTGTATCGTAATAGCATTGATTGAAAATGTATCTGTGAATTCTACATCTATTAAATCATCATCAAGCAAGTCAGACCCTATAGTAGAAGGATCATTACATGAAAACAAAATAACAACACCGAATGCTATTAGAAAAGAGATATTAAAACGCTGAAATACGTTCATAAATAATAAACTTTTAAATAAAGGATAGAGAATTATTCTTCTGTCTCTACCAAACTGTTATATAAACCGATATAAGCATCAACTAATTGTTCTTGAGACTGATATTCAAGAACTACTTTATCGCCTGCATTAGCAGTAACGAAATCTGTTAAATCTTCGCTTCCTACAACAACTGCATCAGACGACATTATTGCTCCTTTATTTAAATTTAATGAATCTCCATCTACATAATCTTGTAAATCTTCCGGAGTCATATCATTTATACTCGCTTTATTTAAGAACCTTTCTTTAAAGTTATCATCTGCCTCATTTTCAAATGCAGAGAAAATAATTTTAGAATCTTCAAATATTGGTTCGTTGTTATACGCCTTTTTCAAGTAAAGTGGAACTAAAGAGGTCATCCATCCATGACAGTGAATGATGTCTGGTGCCCAACCGAATTTCTTTAAAGTCTCTAAAACTCCTTTACAGAAGAAGATCATACGATCTGCATTATCATCAAACAGCTTCTCATCATCATCTCTGAAAACACTTTTTCTTTTGAAAAATTCTTCATTGTCTAAGAAATATATCTGAAGTCTGTAAGGCGCTAAAGTTGCAACTTTAATTATTAATGGAAAGTCATCATCATCGACAATAATATTCATTCCCGACAATCTCACCACTTCGTGTAGCTTGTGTCTTCTCTCGTTTATATTACCAAACTTTGGCATCAAAATCCGTATGTCCATCCCCTTATCCTTCATAGCTGGTGACAGCTGCCTTACGATATCTGAAATTTCAGACACTGTAGTATATGGATTCATTTCCTGGGTAACATAAAGTAGCTTATGACTCATATTCTCACTCTATTTTTATAAATTTTAATGGATTTACTATCCATTTATTGATTTCCCTATTTTAGGGCTGCAAAGGTAAGCTTTTTTTCTTGTTTTATCATAATACAAATTCATAAACTCTTGTTTATCAATGGTCATAATTCTCCAATCTATCTAGTTCTTTGTAACTTTTATCGAATTCTAGCTATCATTTTCTTATTCTTGGAACTTTTACAGCCTTTAGACTATTTATTTATAAAATTCACCCTATGGATTTTAAGAAATTGACAAAGACATACAAACGTTTTTTCTCACAGAAAAAATACATTCAGTTATTGAAGACTAAACCAGGTAAAATTGGTTCCAAAGCTCTTTATACAAGTCTATTGTTATATTACGCCTTCAAGCGAACTGAAACACCTATATGGGCTAAAAATATTATTGTAGGAACATTAGGTTATTTAATCTCTCCTATTGATTTACTTCCTGATCTTACTCCAGTTCTAGGATATACGGATGATCTAGGTCTTCTAAGTTTCGGTCTAGTTACTATTGCAAGTTTTATAAATAAAGATGTAAAAGAAAAAGCTGTTCATCAATTAAGCAGTTGGTTCCCCAATTGGGATAAAGAAGTTGCGATAGAAGTTGATAGTGTTTTGTGATGATTCAATTTATTTTCTATAACCCGTCGCGGCGTTATGAATCCATACCATAATTTTGAAAGTGAGGCTTAAATCATTCTTGTAAGCAGTTTTATTTATCATAATCTATCATCCTTCTCCTTTAGGAGAAGGACAAGAGGTAAAG
>CAYOIL010000233.1:0-6607 GCA_964403985.1 uncultured Saprospiraceae bacterium | reverse complement strand
ACATTTACATTTTTATATGCATAATCTTTTAATATACTATACGTATTTAATTTAAATAGAATAAAGGTAAAGTATGGAGAGTTCTAATTAACGAAGAAAGATTATATAACTATTTTATGAATATAGCAGCTTTTATAGCGAAACGAATAACATTCCCTAAAACGAAAAGTTTTACAAAGTTGATCATCAACATTGGGGTAATCGCTGTAGCTCTTTCAGTCACAGTAATGATTGTGTCAACCAGTTTGTTTAATGGTTTCAAAAATGAAGTTTCTCAAAAAGTATTTAACTTTTGGGGACATATTCATATTAGTGATTCTAATACGAAAAGAACATTTGAACCGATCCCTATTACTTATGATGCATTATTGATAAATCATATCGCCAATTTAGGTCCGCAGGAATTTCAAGTGCCACAGCGATCAATATTTACTGATAAATTAGGTTCTTATAAAGTTGAAAAAACAAAAGGAGGAGTAAAATCTATAAGTCCATTCATTGTTTTACCTGCAATTATTAATACTAGAGATGAATTTGAAGGTCTATACTTAAGAGGACTTGACCAGTCTTATGATTTTGAAAGATTGGGACTTTTTTTAAACGAGGGGAGATGGATGAATCTTGTGGACAGTTCGTATCAAGAGGAAATTGTTTTATCCAGAAGCATAGCAAATAAACTTCAATTAAAAGTTGAAGATAAACTTGTACTTAATTTCATTTTTGAAGGTAAACAGATGAATAAAAGACTTGATGTTGTAGGAATTTACAACACAGGTATTGAAGAATATGATACGCAATTTGGCTTTGTAGATTTAAGGATATTACAAGAATTTATAGGTTGGCAACCTAATCAATATGCTGGCTATGAAGTTATTTTAGATTATGAAAATGACATGGATATAATGAATGAGTATATCTATGTAGAAGAACTTCCTTCGAGGTTATACAGTGAAACGATTAGAGAAAAATTTGATAATATTTTTGGCTGGTTAAACCTACAAGATGTCAATGAAAATGTAATTTTTCTGTTGATGATAATTGTTGCTATAATAACAATGATCACTACCTATTTAATACTAATTCTTGAACGAACTAAAACAATTGGCATATTGAAAAGCTTAGGTGCAACTAATTCCAATGTTGTTCTTATCTTTCTTTATTGTGCGTTTTATATTATTTCTAGAGGTATGATAATTGGTAATATTTTAGGGTTTGGCCTCTGTTTAATTCAAAAATACACCAAAATCATAAAGCTTGATGAAGCAAATTACTTAATAGATTCAGCTCCTATTTTATTCAATTTCCAGACAATCATTTTCATAAATTTAGGTGTTTTATTTATTACATTAATCTTTCTTTTGATACCTTCTATTTTAATTTCTCAGATAAAACCCGTTAAAATCCTAAGATTTAATTAGAAAATATGGGCTTCCGCCAAAAATTATTGCAATGTATCTTTGTTTTGTTTTTTGCACTAAAAACTTATCCAGTAAGATTGTACAGAATAATTTTACACTTTTTACCTATACGATATAAACTTGGTGGTGAAATTACAGTCCCTTTTCTATTTTTAGAGTGGTTCATTTCATTGATATTATATGTTGGGGACTTAGTTTTCTTACCTGAAATAATTTGTATTCTGTATGTAATCATCAATAAGAATATCAGGGGGCTTACGCCCAAAGAAAAACAAATAAAGCATCTATTGTTTGAATACAAATTAAAAATTCCGATACTACTAAATGATAAAGCTAATGTATTAACAAAAAATGGAAAAATTGCATTTGTTAGTTTTTACATCATAAACAGTACAGGTATGAGCGATAAAACATTCGCGCATGAATTAATTCATATTTATCAATTTTCAAGATATGGTTCACCATATATAATTAGAGCACTTTTAGCTCAACGTACGTCTTCAGGTTATGATTATGGTGGTGACAAAAACCTTTTGAAAATTTATGAGAATAATTTGAGTCAAGGTTCTTTGAATTATGAACAGCAAGGAGATGTTTTAGCTGACTATTACATGCTTATAAAGAATAAAGATCAATTGGATACTCCAAAATATTTATACTTAAAATCCTTGTATGACCATATTGTAAATCAATGGTTGCGAAAAGATATTTATAGATGGTAGGTTTGTTGAGTGGAGAAATGTATTTTTGACCTTCAACAATCAATATTTTCATTAATATGAACGAAGAACAACTTAAGTATCCTATTGGAAGAGTAAAATATCCTAATACCTTATCCGATTTTGATTTAGAATCTGCAATTGAAGATATAAATATATTACCTGAGAAACTTATGGATATTACTTTGGGGTTAAACCCTGAAGATTTGCTGCATACATATCGCCCTGAAGGATGGAATATCAAGCAGGTTGTTCATCATTTAGCAGATTCTCATATGAATGCTTTTATTAGATTTAAAACTGTAATTACAGAAGGAGATGGGGCTACAATTAAACCATACGAAGAATCTAAATGGGCTGAAACAAATGAAATTGATGATGCAATAGAGGATTCTCTTTTAATTTTAAGGGGAATTCATAATAGATGGGCAAAGTTAATTTCTAATACACCTACTAAAGTATTAGAACAAAGTTATTACCACCCTGAAACTAAATCAAACTTTTCACTTTTTAAAGCTACGGCTCTTTATCAATGGCATGGTAAACATCATTTAGGACATATAAAGAATGCCTTAATAAAAATGGAATAGTTATTGTTCTTTAAAGAGCAGGCATGAAGTCAAATTAGTTTAAAAACTAACAATTATTTAGTCATGATTCGATATTACAGTGTAGAAGAAAAGAAGGTCGTTGAAGTAGATTCGATAGATAGTGCTTGTTGGCTAAATATATCTAGTCCATTTGATAAAAACGAATTAATCAAGTTAAGTGAAAGTCAAGAAATTCCATTAGATTATTTGATGGATTCGCTAGATATAGACGAGAGATCCAGGTATGAGCGAGAAGACCCTACAAGATTAATTGTTTTAAATACTCCTCTATTAAATACCGATGAAGAAGGCAATAAACCTATATATATCACAGCACCGATTGGGATTATTCTCACACCGTCTCATATAATAACAATTAGTTTATTAGATAATCCTATATTAGACTCCTTTCTAAAAAATAAAATAAAGAATTTTAATCCTGAAGATGAAAAATTGTTTGTGCTTCAATTATTTGAACAAAATGTATATGCTTATCTAGATTGTCTAAAGAAACTAAATCTAAGAAGAGATTTAATCGAACAAGAATTGTATAACAGCAGTAGGAATTCTGAATTGAGGCAATTACATAGAATAGAGAAATCTCTTGTTTATTTTGTAACTGCCTTGAGTAGTAACGAATTATTAAAGCTCAAAATTAAAAGATCTGACTTTCTTAAAATAAGAGACTTAGAATTTCACACAGATTTGTTTGAAGATATAATTATTGACAATTCTCAAGCTCTTGAAATGGCTAATGTTCATACCAATATATTAAGCAGTACTACAGAAGTTTTTGCATCAGTTGTAAGTAATAATCTGAATGAATTTATACAGAGATTAACCTTAGTTACTATTATTTTAATGGTTCCAACATTAGTTGCTTCATTTTATGGAATGAATGTCAGATTGCCATTTATGGATAATGATAATGCATTTCTAATAATACTATTATTTTCTATTTTTCTTATTGTATTTTTAATTTGGTTTTTTAGAAGAAAAAAACTGATTTAGAGTATAAGAAATCCATCATTTTGATTAAATTCAAAGTCTCTTGAAAAGCGACTAAATTTTATATATTATATTTTTTCCACATATTTCATATTTATTTAATTGTGTAATAATATGTATAATAACAAGTTATGTATTTTATCCACATATTGTGGATAACTATAATGTGTTATTACCCCAAAAAAGTCCTTTATTTGCATTGCGGAATAGATAAAACTTATACAAGCTAAAGATTTAAGAATATCCACATTCCTCAACCATACCAACCAGATATATTTTAAAAAGTACCGAATAGTCCAAAGTAGAACTCTTCGGTTATTTTATCTCTATTAGAACTTATTACAATTTCTAATATATGATACAAATTATAATATGAATGGTGAAAATGACAAATTATAAACCTTTAATAATTTTAAACGAGCAATGAGTAAAAACCTTTTACCAGAACCATTATTAGAAGAGAACCCGAATAGGTTTGTATTATTTCCTATTGAACAAGATGATATTTGGAGTTTTTATAAAAAATCAGAGGCTTCATTTTGGACAGCAGAAGAAATAGACTTACATCAAGATCTTTCAGATTGGGATAAAAAGTTGAACGACAATGAAAGACATTTCATTAAACACGTTTTAGCATTTTTTGCAGCAAGTGACGGGATAGTTAATGAAAATCTTGCAGAGAATATGGTAAACGAAGTACAATACACTGAGGCTAAATTCTTTTATGGTTTTCAAATAATGATGGAAAACATACATTCAGAAACGTATTCTTTACTAATTGATACATATATAAAAGATGTAAGTCAGAAAAACTATTTATTCAATGCCATAGAGAATATGGATTGTGTAAAGAAAAAAGCAGACTGGGCATTGAGATGGATCGATAATGGTACATTTATTGAAAGGTTGATTGCATTTGCTGCAGTGGAAGGTATATTTTTCAGTGGTTCATTTTGCTCTATTTATTGGTTGAAGAAAAGAGGCTTGATGCCGGGATTAACTTTTAGTAATGAATTAATCTCAAGAGATGAAGGTATGCACTGTGATTTCGCTTGTTTATTATATAACAACCATATTAATAATAAATTAGAAAAAGGAGTAATTACCAAAATTATTAAAGATGCTGTTGAAATAGAAAAAGAATTTGTTAGTGATGCGTTACCGGTAAGTCTTATCGGAATGAATGCAGATCTAATGTGTCAATATATAGAATTTGTTGCTGATCGATTATTACAACAACTAGGTGAGCCAAAAGCTTACAATGCTGATAACCCATTTGATTGGATGGATTTAATATCTATACAAGGAAAAACTAATTTCTTTGAAAAAAGAGTTGGGGATTACAGAAAATCAGGAGTTGGAGTTGATAAAGACAAGCAAGTCTTTACTATTGATGCAGACTTTTAGAGGACTGGATTGCAAGAAGGACTGACTATCCACTTGCTTTCGACTATTATCATTAAGAATACTACTACATACTTTTAATTTTACAATCCACTCTTATGCAAGTAATCAAAAGAAATGGTAAGCGTGAAAATGTGTCTTTCGACAAGATAACAGCGCGTATCAACAAAATGTGTTATGGACTAGATCAACTATATATTGATCCTATTGAAATAGCAAAAAAAGTTATCCAAGGTCTTTATGATGGAGTTACAACATCAGAACTAGATAATTTAGCAGCTGAAACAGCAGCAACAATGGCTACTAATCATCCTGAATATGCTCTTTTAGCAGCAAGGATAGCCGTTTCCAATTTACATAAAAGTACCAATAAATCTTTTACAACAACAATGGAAGGTTTATTTAATTATATAGATCCAAAAACAGGAGGAAAAGCGGGTTTAATTAGTGAGGAATCTATAAAAATTATAAGAAAACATAAAGATAGAATTGATAGCGCGATTATATATGATCGAGATTTCACATTCGATTTCTTTGGATTTAAAACTCTTGAAAGATCATACCTTTTAAGAATGAATGGGGTAGTGGTAGAACGTCCACAACATCTATTGATGCGTGCTTCAATAGGTATTCATGGTGAAGATATTGATTCAGCAATTGAAACGTATCACATGATGAGTGAAAAATGGTTCATTCATGCAACTCCTACATTATTTAATGCAGCTACACCGAAACCACAACTAAGTTCTTGTTTCTTACTTTCAGTAACAGATGATAGCATAAGTGGTATATTCGAGACGTTAACAAGATGTGCAAAAATCTCTCAATCAGCAGGTGGAATCGGATTAAGCATTCACAATATACGTGCAACTGGTTCATATATCAAAGGTACAGGTGGTACTTCAAATGGTATAGTTCCTATGTTAAGAGTATTTAACGATACTGCTAGATATGTTGACCAAGGAGGTGGAAAAAGAAAAGGTGCATTTGCCATTTATTTAGAACCATGGCACGCAGATGTTTACGAGTTTCTTGATTTAAGAAAGAACCACGGAAAAGAAGAAATGCGTGCAAGAGATTTATTCTATGCACTATGGATTCCAGATCTATTCATGCAAAGAGTGCAGGAGGGAGGAGATTGGTCATTGTTTGATCCAAATGAAGCTCCAGACTTATATGATCTTTATGGAGGTGAGTTTGAAGCAATGTACCACAAATATGAGAAAGAAGGTAAAGCAAGAAAAACAGTAAAAGCACAAGAACTTTGGTTTGCAATCCTTGAAGCACAAATAGAAACTGGGACTCCTTATATTCTATACAAGGATGCAGCTAATAAAAAATCAAACCAAAAGAATCTTGGTACAATTAGATCTAGTAACTTATGTACTGAAATAATGGAATATACTTCACCTGATGAAGTAGCAGTATGTAATTTAGCAAGTCTATCACTTCCTAAATTTGTAGAAAA
>CAYOIL010000232.1:3733-6628 GCA_964403985.1 uncultured Saprospiraceae bacterium | reverse complement strand
CATACGCGAAAGCTAGAGCTGCTGGAGCGCTTTGCATCGCGGATGAAGTACAAACTGGAGTGGGAAGAGTCGGAAAACATTTTTGGTCTTTTGAATTGTACGATGTGATACCAGATATTGTTACCATAGGTAAGCCAATCGGCAATGGTCATCCATTAGGAGTGGTGGTGACCACTAGAGCTATTGCAGATGCATTTCATAATGGGATGGAGTGGTTTAATACCTTTGGTGGTAATCCTGTATCGACAGCCATTGGTTTGGAAGTGCTCAATATTGTCAAGGATGAAAAAATGCAAGCCAATGCAATGGAAATTGGCGATTACTTAAAAGCGGGGTTACGAGAATTAGCCAAGAAATACCCTATCATTGCAGACGTAAGAGGAGAGGGTTTGTTTTTAGGTTTTGAATTGATTCGTGATCTAGAAACTATGGAACCAGCCGACAAAGAAACCAGCCATTTAGCGATGCGAATGCGGGAGCATAGAATTTTAGTTGGGACCGATGGAAAGGATCATAATGTAATTAAGATGAAACCACCGATGTGTTTTACAAAAGGAAATGCGGATCATTTGTTGAGGGTTTTTGATAAGGTTTTGGGGGAGGATGTTTTTTGTGAGAAGTTTAGGAGTTTATAAAGATGGAATTAAAATCAGACCAAAACCAAACGACAATTCTAAATCTTGGACCTTTTCGTCTAAGAGGTTATTATATAAAGAAATTTCTTAGAGTTAGGATTCACGTTAGGTAAAGTGAAACATCACATCCATATAATTTACGATAAACTAATATGGCAGAGGCGATTAAAAAAAATTTAAAGGGATAACGACTTTTTATAATCCAAACTCCTTCTTAAACCAACTCCATTTTTTCTCAGGTATAGGAAGTTGAATAGCATGTTTTACATTCAAGTGAAAGAGATTAAGTTCACATACCCAATTATTGTTTTCCTTAAAAGTGCGCACAAGGAAATCTTTATTAATAATATGCTTGTTACTCATTCGGAAAAATTGCCTCTTTGGTAAGCTTCTTTCAAGATTTTTTAGGCTATCACTTATAATTATTTTTCGAACCGTATTAAGTTGGAAATAATATATATAAACATACTTTTCTTCTGATTCGAAGTATATAATATTTTTAAAATGTACTTTGATGTAGCTATTCTTATTTGATTCTTTTAATAAAAGTGCATCTTTTTCTTTTGTAAGAGTGGTGGTATGTTTTAATCTAAACTTATGAATTTGTTTGGTTAGTTTATCTAGGCTAAGTGGTTTGTGAATATATCCGAAAGGAAATTTTTCAAAACCAACTGTATCAATAATATTTTCTAATTGCTCCTTGATATAAGCTGAAATAAATATTATTGAAAAGTGTAATTGTTGTTCTTTTAAACGGTCTAACATTTCAAAGACATATCTTCCTCGAATTTTAATGTCTAGAAAAAGGAGCTTGGGCTTAAGTTGGATAATATTTTTTTCAGCCTCTAGTATGCTTTGATATGATGCTAATAGTTCTATATCTTCTATTTGATGAATAATGCGTTCATTCAATTCTAATGCATTGATTTCGTCTTCTAATAAAATGGCTTTAATTTTATAATTCATATTTGTTTAGGATAGTTTTTATTTATGTAAAGGATTACATTAGTTCCATTTGAAGAGCTTTTTATTTCTTTTACTTCACTTTTTACTTCATAAATATTATTTAGAAAATTAAAAATGTCATTAGCAATCTTTATCCCTTCTCCACTTTCGTATTCCTGAGTTAATGCTTTGACTTTTTCAATTCCTAAGCCATTGTCTAATACTTCAACAATTAGAATTTCATCCGATATTTTTAAGTTTATTTGAATCAATCCTCCATTATCTAAAAACTCTATTCCATGTTTAATGGCATTATTTACAAAAGAATGGATGATCATTGAAGGGACATTTATGTTTAAATCGACGGAAGGATCTAAGTTTATTGAGTATTCAAAACGGTTTCCAAATCTTAATTTTTCTAGTTCCAAATAGTTTTGTGTAAATGCTAATTCTTCTTTTAAAGGTTTTAAAATTTTACCTATATTTTGAGTTAAGGGTTGAATTAATTTAGAGAATGTATCAATATATTCTAAACTCTCATTTTTTTTCCCTTTAGCTACTAAATTAGAAAATGCGGTCAAAATATTGAAAATAAAATGAGGAGCAATTTTGTGGCTAGCAAGATTTTTTTGGGTTTTTAATTGCTGTAAAGCTAATTGCTCACTAGCTCTTTTAATTTGGAAGTTATTGTAAAGAATATAACTTACCCAAACTATAAGAAAAATACCTAAAACAAGCATTAGAATTTTAAACCAGAAGAATTCCACTAATTTGGAAGGTTTTATTTCCAATTGTAGACTTTTAATAGGAGAATAATTTTTACCAAGACAAGACTGTAATTCAAAGGTATATGTACCCACAGGCAAATTATTATAACTAACAAATCTAGGTGATTTAGGTAAAGACCAACTTTCTTCATGCCCCAAAAGACGATGTCTGTATGTAATACTTTTTGGTTTTTGGTGATTGATGGTGAAAAAATGAAATTCAAAGTTTTTATCTTCTGATTTTGCTGTTAATTTTTGACCGTATTCTCCGACTTTTAATTTAATTTTTTTTTCTTTTCCATCTTTTCTTTGGAAAGAGAAATGAGAAAAGTGTGGATCTGTAGGGTTTTGAATTATTTTAAGTTTTGATGGATCAAATTTGACAACACCATCTGATGTGCCAATCCAGATATTATTTTTGGAATCTTTAAAGCTTCCATTTTGCAAACACTCTTCTCCATTGAAGCCATCCTCTTCGGTAATGGTGTACATACTAAATAAACCTTTATAAAACTTTTGAATATCCAGTAAGTATAATTCACCACTTC
>CAYOIL010000232.1:0-3672 GCA_964403985.1 uncultured Saprospiraceae bacterium | reverse complement strand
ATACACTTGATGTGGTAATTTGGAGGTGTAGTTGTAAAAGCTTATTCCAGTATGACTTCCAAACCATAAATTATCTTTATAATCATTTTTAATTGAAACTATTCCAGAGGGAATATCTTTTCCTATATAATAATTTTCGAATTTATTCTCTGTTTTTATAGACAATCCTAAATGGGATCCAAGCCATAATTTCCCACTGGTATCTATTGAAACTACTTCTAAATATCCTAGGGAGTCAAGATTTAATCCTTCTTCGGTTCCATAATGATTTATTGCTACAAAGTCTTTATAAATGATTAACCCTTGGCCAGCGCTATAAACCAAGGAATCTTTTTCAAAGAAATAATTTGACGGGTTTCTTTCTAGAGTTTTTACTTTTTTATTTTGTTGAATTATAACTGGTTGGTTATTGCTTCCAAACCAAATTTCACCATTTTTACTTTTTAAAGAAGCGGGATAGAATCTGTTTGGATTAGCACCCTTACTATGATAAAGAGTGGTGTATTTTTCATTTTCAAGAGCTAGTATTTTGTTTTGTGAATAGGAAGCAAAAATGATTTCTCCATTATTAAGTTCTTCAATTCCCCATATAGTTGCTGGCATTCCTGATGCTTCTTTATATATAGTAAAGGGACTTTGATATATAATGCGGTTGAATCCCTTTTCTGAGGGAGTGTAAATACTCTCATCTTTAAACTCCATTAATCTTGCACTGCCTTTACTTTGATGAACTGGGATTTTGTTCAAATTTTTATCAATTTTAAAAATTTGGCTGGTGCCTGTTTCGTGTCCATTATTAAACAGGAACAATTGATCATCTAGAATGTAACTAATGTAAGGGTTGTTAAAAATTGGCAACCTCAAGGAATCGTAACTAAAATCCGGATTAATTCTTTGAAATCTATTGTCTTTTCTTAAAATTAAATATGGTTCTAAACCGTAATTTTGAGTAATGAATGGATTTAATGAATCTATTTTAGTAACTTCAAATGGTGAATTACCAGCCTTAATTCCTATAAGTTGGTATTGCTTTTTATCGTCTTGTTCATTTATTACTTTTAATATGTAATTGCCAAGGGATATTTGATAAGATGATACAAGATACCATCCATTCTTAAATATTTCAGGATAGAAACTCGCGATAGTAATGGAATCTGAAGCATAAGAATATTTATAAATGAAATCATTACTTGGTTTTCTGCCACTAAAACCGACTCCATCTTTTAATTTAATTATGCTGTAAGTACCATAATTAAGCTCAATTGGAAAAAAACTAAAATTTAATCCATCATACTTATATACTCCGCGCCTGCTCGTAAACCAAATATTCTTTAAACTATCTTCTGCAATAAAACCCACATAATCTTGTATGAAACTACTGTCAGTTTGAAAATTTTCAAATGCCAATCCATCAAATCGATCCACCCCTTCCTTGGTTAATATCCAAAGGAATCCTTTTGAATCTTTGAAAATGTTATGGCTTTGCCCTTGACTAAGACCATCTTTAACCCCATAGGTATAGTTAGGGTATTGGTATAGTGGTTTTTCTTGTGTATGAACCTTTGTAATGAAGGATAATAATATTAATATGTAAAAACACCTAACCATAAAATTGTTTATAAACCCTAATTTAATGTTTAATAATAATTAGTTGACAATAAAATCTATTCCTCCTAATAAAAATCAGGCGGTATATACTTTTATTTTGGGTGTTTATTCCACTAAAAAAGTTCTTTATCTTTCTTCTCGAATTTTTTAGTAATCATTAGCTTTCTTTTCTATAATTTTATATAACCCCAAATTTTATTTCTTTCGTGTGCAAATTCTAGGTTTTATATTAACTTAGACTATCAACAAAAGCCAACTGCTATGAAATTAACCCTGTATATTTCCATCATTGTATATTTTTTATTTTCCGGTGTTTTATTTTCTCAAACGACTTATAATTCTACACCGAATGTTGATTCCTACACCAATTGTCCTGGTGATATTGCAAATACTTGTCCCTCTGGAATTTTTCAAGGTGGAGTTATCCATTTTAAGTTAGACAATATTACTTCGACACATTTTGTGTTTAGAGGTAAAAAATGTGATGGGAGTAATTTTGTCGGTAGCGGAGATGCTTACATTAAAGAAGGAAATCAATGTGGACCAGTAGTAGCAACAGACCCTGTGAACGCAGGAGATAATTCCACAGTGCTAAATGTTCCAATACCATCTAATTTTACTTCAGGCTCTAAAGTATACTATTTTACTTTTAATTCGGATGCTGGGGGTAAGTTTTGGGGAGGGAGTATTACGGTGACGGCTAATACACAAAGTCCTTTTTTGCAATTAAATTCTTCTATGACAATAAATCCTAATCCTCCTATTGAAGGAGAAAATGTTTTAATGTCAGCTACTATCAGAAATAATGGTAATGGAACTTTTGTTGGAGACTTAGCCCTACAACTAATCAATTTGCAGACAGGGACTTCTACTGACATAATAAATCCTGTATCTGTTAATTTAGATCCTGGAGAATCAGAAACTTTGACACGACCTAATAGCCCCATAACAAGCGCACCAGGTAACTACCAGCTGCGAGTTCAATATAACAACAATGGTTCTTGGCTTGATGTAGATGAAGGAAATTATATGAATCCATTACCTTTTACTATTGAAAGTGCCACTCCTTTCCTTCAACTGGAACAAGAAATGGCAATAAACCCAAATCCACCAATAAGCGGTCAAAATAATTTTATGCGTTCGGATATAATTAATAATGGAACAGGAGCTTTTGATGGAACATTGGCCTTGCAATTAATCAATTTACAGACAGGAACTTCCAGTGACATAATTAATCCAGTTTCTTTAATTCTAAATCCAGGGGAGTCTTATTCATTAATACGGCCGAATTCTCCAATTACCAGTGATGCTGGAAATTATCAATTGAGAGTTCAATATAATGATGAAGGAAGTTGGGAAAATGTTGATGAGGCTAATTATTCAAATCCATTAAATTTTACGATCAATGACCCAGAACCTTTCTTGCAATTGGATCTTGCTATGGTTATTTCACCAACTACACCTGTATCTGGAGATGACGCTTTTATGACAGCCAAGGTAGTGAATAATGGGGCTGGACCATTTATAGGAGCCTTAGCCCTTCAATTAATAAACTTACAAACTGGAACTTCTAGTGATATTATTAACCCAGTAAATGTTTCATTAAATCCAGGAGATGATTATTTTTTAGTAAGACCAAATTCACCTATAACCAGTGACCCGGGCAATTATCAATTAAGAGTTCAATTCAATGATGATGGATCGTGGGAAAACGTAGATGAAGCGAATCATCAAAACCCTTTAAATTTCACAATAAACCCACCAGGGCCGTTCTTGCAAATAGATCAAGCGTTTTCAATTATTCCTAATACTCCAGCATCAGGATTTAATGCTAGCATGGAAGTAGATGTTATTAATAATGGAAATGGATCATTCACAGGATGGCTTGCATTTCAATTAATTGATTTGCAAGAAGGTACATCGACTGATATCATTAATCCTATAAACACTACTCTTATTCCAGGGCAAACTGTTAACCTAATGCGTCCGGATAGTCCTATTACAAGTGATCCTGGTAATTATGAATTGAGAACCCAATATTCACTTAATGGCAATACTTGGAGC
>CAYOIL010000231.1:4871-6646 GCA_964403985.1 uncultured Saprospiraceae bacterium | reverse complement strand
GTCTACATCAGTACCAACGTTTCCTATGGTAAGAGCATTAAAGTCCTCCGAATGAAAGACCTGTGCAGATAAAGCGCTAGTAGCACCAACTGCCATAATTGTAAGTAGTAATTTTTTCATAATAGTAGTAATTTGGGTTAAAAATAAACAATTAATATGAACTGAATACTTTTTAACAAAACTTAAATGATTGTGGCGTAGTTACTTATATTTCTTTAAGTATTGAATTATTTTTAGGTGTTCCCAAATTTCTATTTATTTATTTCTGTTCAATGCTAGGAGGAAATATTTTGGCTTTGTTTATCCACAGAAAATATGGAAATTATAGTGCTGTAGGTGCTTCCGGTGCTATAAGTGGAGTTATCGCATCCTCTATTATCTTATTTCCAGAATTTGAAATTGGATTGATCCTAATTCCAGGTGGGATACCAGGTTGGATATTTGGCTTGGTATTTATACTGGTTTCATTTATAGGAATAAAATCTCAAAGAGATAATATTGGTCATGAAGCACATTTAGGAGGAATCCTTACGGGTATTATACTTACTATATTCTTAAGTCAGGCAACTTTTTTAGAAAATTTATGGATTGTATTGCTCATGCTGATTCCTATTCTAGCATTCCTAGCATTGATCGTTTTGAAGCCTGAATTCCTAATCACAAGAAAGTGGAGTTCGGTGGCACCACAAAATATTAGATTTGATCGTAAATCGAAAAGTATTGATGAAATACTAGATAAAATCAATAAAAATGGGATAGAAAGTCTGACAAAAAATGAAAAAAAGTTATTGGATTCTTATAGTTCAAATGGCGGGAAATAAATCTTCTGTTTTAATTATTCAATAACGGCTTTATTAATTCAATATTAGCTGAAATATCAATCCTTATTTTGTTCCGTTTTTAGTTCACTGATACAATGTATTAGTTAAAATCAAATTAATTCTTAAGTCAGTTTACATTCTACTTTTATTTTTTTAATATCTATGCCTAAACAACAAATTATCATGAAACACCTACTTTTTTTTATCACATTATTAATATCCTATAATTATATCCTTGCCCAATCACCCATATTAGTTGATGACTTTAACCTGGGCGAAGAAAATGCCTTTAATAGATTTAATTATGAAGGAATTAAATTTGATAACAAACTTATCTTTCCTCTTATCAGCGAGGAATTTGGAGAAGAACTCGGAGTGCTTTCAGATGGGGGATTATCTATTTTAAAAGACATTGCTCCTGGAAGTAGTTCCTCTGAACCGGAACATTTCACTGAACTTGGAGGAGTTATTTACTTTACCATATTTAGCAGTGACCAAGGTGCCCAAATATGGAATACTGATGGGACCGAAGAGGGAACTGAATTGATTTTTTCTTTAGGTAATTCTTCAAAAATTCAAGGCTTTATTAAAGCGAAATCAGGTTTCATTTTTTACACATACAATGAAGAATTATACAAAACTGATGGCATAGTTAATGAGAAAATACTCTCAGAAGTAGAGTTTTATTCTGAGTTTCAACAACTATCAGGGAATTATTGCACCTATAAAGATGAAATAGCATTTACAGTTGTTGCTGCTAATATGATACTAGTGTATAAATATGAAAATGATGAAATTACCTTAATAACGTCAATAGAACAAGCTTCAAGTTTTGCCTCTGTATTTGGATTAAATGAAACTCAAGAAGGACTTGTTTTTGGTGTAGAAGATTCATTTAGTGATGATGCCGAAGGCACATATTATTTTAACTCTACTTCAGCAGAACTTACAAAG
>CAYOIL010000231.1:0-4861 GCA_964403985.1 uncultured Saprospiraceae bacterium | reverse complement strand
GTAAAAATGCTGTTCGTATTCATAACTATAACGATAGCACATGTATTGCTTTAGTTCTGAATGATGGGTACTATAATCTAAATGGGATAGAAAACGAAGAAGTGAAATTAGCTTCAACAACTGAAACCTTTGTTACTCAAGGTGTTGGTATAGTACACGGGCTGTATAATGATAAAATGTTGTTTTATTATGGCCAAACTTTCGGTGATGATTTTTTAATTTATACTGATGGAACTTCTTCCGGATCTGAAGATATTCTAAACCCTGATCCATATCCTTCCAATATACTAGTTGATAAAGATTATGCTTTTATTGCTAGTGGTACATCCAATAATTTCAAACCTGAAATTTATGCAATCAATATGATTAATGCCGAAACCACTACAATTTATTCATATGATATTGGATCAATTGATACGAAATCCATTCTTTTACTTGGCGTGTTAAAAGATCAATTGTATTTCATTAGTAATCTCGACCCATCAATTGGTAGAGAATTGTATTCTATTACTTTAAACGAACCCATCGATGTTGAAACTATTGAAGAAACAAGTGTAAAAGTAATCACGAACGAAACGTATTTTGAAATTCAATCAGATTCACAATTTCCCATTGATATAGAATTTTATTCTATTGATGGTAGACTACTAAAGTCAGAAAATGTGTTAACAAATACTGTTAACGAATTACCAACTTTTAATGGTGCTGGGGTCATCAAGTTTTGGAATGGGAATCAACTTATTGTGCATAAATTCGTAAGATTGAATTAAGTTTTCGCAGAAGTTATTTGAATTTCAAAGCTTAAAATCACGTAGTTATACTCTAGTTATTATTCTTTTATGACTTTAAATTTGTACTTATAATCGTTGTTGTTTTTTTGGGCTTAAAGCCCAAAATAAAATAACATGAAGTAGATGTAAAGTTTCTTGCTACCCCAAAGAATGAATACAATTACTCCTTTGATAACTTGACTAGCCTTTAAAGGCTAAACGGGTATTTATTGTAATGAATTCAGTTTTCTAATAACAGCTTTTTTGAAACTTTTCAAGAGATTATATTGAAGTTTCAATGAGTAAAGTTTGTTATGAAAACGCAAAAAGCTGATCAAGAAGGCGACAAAAAAAATAATGCTTCAGCAGATTCTAGTTCGTCTGGGAATTATAGACATTCGTTGTTTCAATATGCTGATGATCGAGGAAATGCTGGCAATACACTAGATAATAGTCAGTTAAAAGGAATAAGTATCTCGGATGCTTATTCTACCCAACTCCAATCGATAGCTGATAGTAGCCCTCAAGTGCAATATGCAGCGCAGTTACAATCAATTGCAAATAATAGTCCTCAAGCACAACAAGCAGCTCAACTACAATCAATTGCAGATGGAACTTCTCAACAAAAAGAAGCTACAAAAAAGAAAAATAAAACTGGTTTACCAGATGAATTGAAAACAAACATAGAAAGCTTATCAGGCATTTCTTTAGATGATGTTAAAGTTCATTACAATTCCAAAAAGCCTGCATCACTAGGTGCGCATGCTTATGCGCAAGGAAAAGATATTTATATAAATTCGGGTCAAGAAAAACATTTACCACATGAGGCATGGCATATTGTTCAGCAAAAGCAGGGGCGAGTTAAACCTACTACCCAAACTGAGGATGGAGTCAATATTAATGATGATCAAGGATTAGAAAAAGAAGCAGATGTAATGGGTGCAAAAGCGATGGGAAAAGTTAAAGAATCCAGTAGTAAAAAAGACAAAGTAGCCTCATCTTCAGAAATTGTACAAAGAGCTTTTATTATAGATGGTTCACCTATTACTGGTGATGAACTTAGAACATGGATAAAAACCTATATTGGAAAACGAAAGAAGCCTGAAATAGCTGCTGTTATAAATTCTTGGGATGCAGATGCGGATTTTAATTATGATTTTGCGAATTTCGAAGAAGCTTTAGCGCGAGCTGATGAAGAAGTTAAAGCAGCACTTCCAGAATCAAATGAATTAGTTGGGGATGAAATTGGGTTAAATAACCCTCCAAATCAAGTTAGTTGGACAGATCATCCCTTTTGGTGTTCTTGGTATTTTGGAGGATTAACTTATCAAGACAACAAAACAGGTGGATGGCATTCAAATAGAGAGTCACTATTACCTGGAAATGCAACACCAGATGGAGAGCCAACAAATTATGTCGAGTTCAGAAGACCTGGGGCAATTGGTACTAAAGAAGTTAATAAAATGGAGCGATGTATATTTGATGTCTATACGGGAAGATGTTTTCCAAATGCACATTATGATGGTGGATATGTTGAAATAACAGATATTCCAAATTCTGTGAAAAAAAGATTGTATAACATTGCTTTTGTAGCTACTGGTATGAAAGAACTTTTTGATTCAAAAGATGAACAAGAACAAAATGCTTTAGGTAACGGAACGGCAAGAAGCAGAGCGTTGATAACTGAAATACATGATAATTACAAAGATGACGAAGTATTGTTAACGCAAGAAAGAGAAGATGAAAATCGCCGAAGAGCTGAAGCTGAACAAAATAATGAATAATATTTCGTTGATATATTGAATTTGAATTCAAGTCGAAAAAAGACAAAGACTCGGTTTCCTTTTGTTATGTTTATCTCATGAAATATCTTCCTAAAGATAAAAGTCTTAGCAAACACATTGATCATTACTGGATTGTCAATGATGCTGAAGAATTATTCATGAATTCAGCACCATTTTATGCTTATCCTGGCATAACTCCTGAATTAATTATTGTACTAGAGGGATCCCTGAGTTATTTTTATGAAAATAAAAATAATGTGCTGTTCAGCAATAAACTATTCTCTTTCATAAAAGAGGAAGTAATAATTGATACAAGAAATTTGAAATCCTTTATTATTGTTCAATTTAAACCACGCGCTCTTTCTTCTATACTTCCTTTTGTTAATCACACCTCATATGATTTAATTACAAATCCAGTTTCTGATGGACAAGAGATTTTTGGTGATCAAATTGATAAATTAAATCAACACGTATCAAAGTTAGATTCTCAATCAATAGTTAATGAATTAGATCATTTTTTTAGTTCGAATTTAAATGCCGAAAAAGAAGGCTTTATTTCTGAAATGGCGATAGAAATGGAAAATACATCTAATTTAAAATCGCTATTAAATAAAACGAATTATTCTTATTCTACTCTAGATCGATATTTTAAAAAGGACACTGGCCTAAGTCCAAAACAATTTCATACACTTAGAAGATATAAGTTAGCTGTTCAAGAAATTTATAATTCAAGAAATTCAAATTGGATACATTATGTCAATAAATATGGATACTTTGACCAAAGTCATTTTATTAAAGATATTAAACGCCATACATCCTTTACTCCAAGCCAATTACTACAAACAAAAGGGCTATTAAACTTTCGCCCTTGAAAATGATGAGGAATTTTTACAATGGAATATTAAATACTAGAATTACTTTTGTCTTATGTTTAATCTGAAACATCGATTGATGCAATGTTTTAATGTAAACGTACCGCGTGTATTCAGTTTTTAATTTTAATCTTGAATTGATTTATAAAATTTAAATGAAGTATTTTTTAAAATATATTACAAGCTTTTTCTTACTTACAAGTTTAGTTTCCTGTAATAAAAATGTTTCAACAAATGTTTCTCTCGAAGAAGTTGAAAGTACTTTTGCGGAATTATTGAATGAGGCAATAAATACTTCATTTGAAACAATTCCAGGATTATCTATGACTGTAAATGCTCCTGAATTGGGAATTAATTGGACAAGTGAGTCTGGATTTGATAGTAAAAAAGAGGAAAATGAACTTGAAGCAGATCAACCATTTAGGATCGCAAGTGTGACGAAGACTTTTGTTGCAACTGCTATATTGAGATTGCATGAAAAAGGAATTATTTCTATAACTGATCCCATTTCAAAATATATTTCTTCAGAACATAATCTTTTACTTGAAAAAGGTGGGTACGCGCCTTCCGCGCTTATTACAATCTATTCAATAGAAGGGGAATTAATTTCATCTGAAAAAGTTACATCAACTCTAGATCAACATACTATTGTTAAAGAAATAGGACAAGGTCTTGAAAGCGGATTATATATTATTAATGTTACTTCTGAAACTGTAAATCTTTCCAAGAAATTAATAATTCAAAAGTAAAATAGTCTTTAAATCGATTTTTATATAATGTTATTACAATTGAATAGTGGCAAGAGAACAACCTTGTTCTTTTGTCATTATTCTTTTAATTACTGACCTATTTGTTTAAAGCAAATATGAATCTCGCATAATTGACGAGGCTCATGTTAACTAGTTACTTTATAAAGGAAAGTGGACAAGCTAAATCATCTATTTCAATAATATATATAAAGGACTTTTTTAATTTTTTTTTGGGCTTTAAGCCCAAAATTATTACTGCCGAACATCACAGATTAAAATAAAATCCTTCTCCTTTTAACCTCTCATATACTACCGTATCAAACCGAAATAACTTAGCTGGTTTATGAGCTACATTTTGTTGCTTTTCTCCAGAATCGATTAATAGCTTCATTTGGTTTATTTTATTTCTAAAATTTCGCTTGTTTAATGGTGTATCTAAAACAGCTTCATATACTTGTTGTAGCTGCGTGAGACTAAATTTTTCAGGTAGTAAATTAAAACCTATCGGTTCTAATCTGATTTTTCTTTTTAAAATCCTATGGCCTACTTTAATAATTTCGTTATGATCAAAAGCCAAGTCAGGTAGGCTATTGACTTGGTGCCACTCGATTTTTTCCGCTGTATATCCAGCTTGTGGCTTATAACGATTCATATTGATTAATGCATAATAACCTATCGTTATAACC
>CAYOIL010000230.1:0-6650 GCA_964403985.1 uncultured Saprospiraceae bacterium | reverse complement strand
AGTTGGCACTTGTGTGAAGTTTTGGGGCTTGACCCCCATACTACAAAAAGAATTGTATTTAGAGAAATTACAAAACCAGCAATTGAAAAGGCCATTATTGAACCTAGAACAGTTGATTTGAACCTCGTTGATGCTCAACAAGCTAGAAGAATTCTTGACCGTTTAGTTGGTTTTGATCTTTCAAAATTACTCTGGCATAAAGTAAAAGGAAAACTTTCTGCTGGTAGAGTACAATCTGTTGCCGTGAAACTTATTGTTGATAAAGAACGACAAATTCAACAATTCCAATCTTCGGATTTTTACAAAGCTTATGCCTTTTTTAATGTGATTAATGCAGCCGGTTCTAATGCAATTCTTAGAGCAGAATATAATAGTAAATTAGAATTAGAGTCTGAAGCTCAGAAGATTTTGGAAGCTTGCAAAAACACAAGCTTTTCAATTTCAGATATAAAAATTAAACCACTCACAAGAAAACCTGCAGCTCCATTTACTACCTCTACTTTACAACAAGAGGCTAGTAGAAAATTAGGATTTGGAGTAAAAAGAACTATGAGTGTTGCACAACGCCTTTATGAACAAGGACTTATTTCTTATATGAGAACTGACTCTACTTCACTTAGTAACTTAGCTTTAGGGGCAATAAAAGATGAAATTCTAAGCGAATTTGGAGAAGAATATAGTACACTTAGACAATATAAATCAAAGTCTTCTAATGCACAAGAAGCTCACGAAGCTATCCGACCAACGTACATTCAACGACAAAATGGAGGACAAGATAGAGATCAACAAAGATTATATGAGCTAATTTGGAAAAGAACTATTGCTTCTCAAATGGCAGTCGCAAAAATTGAAAAAACAACAGTTAACATAAATCCTAAATCTGATCCTTCTATAATTTTTAAAGCGGAAGGAGAGGTGATTAAATTCGATGGTTTCTTAAAAGTTTATTTAGAATCAACTGATGATGAAGATGATGATTCTAAAGAAAAAGCAATGCTTCCTCCTTTAAAGTTGAACCAGAATATGGCCTTAAAGGATATTGATGCTTTGCAAAGATTTACTAGACCTCCATCAAGATACACGGAAGCTAGTTTAGTGAAAAAGCTAGAAGAGTTAGGTATCGGAAGACCATCAACTTACGCTCCTACTATTTCCAAAATTATGGAAAAAGAAAGAGGTTATGTGACTAAAGAAAGTAGAGAAGGTGTTGAAAGAGAATACAAGAAGTTTAACCTAAAAGATAATGTCTTAAAGGAAACTGTTGAAACGGAGATTACAGGTGCAACATCCAATAGACTTTATTCAACTGATCTTGGTATAGTTGTTACAGACTTTTTAACATTACACTTTGATGATATCATTAATTATAATTTCACCAAGGAGATTGAAGAAAAGTTTGATGTAATTGCCGAAGGTAAATCCAAATGGAAAATGATGTTGAAAGACTTCTATTTCCCTTTTCATGAACATGTTGAAAAAACTATAGAAACAGCTGATAGAGCTAAGGGTAGAAGAATCCTTGGAATTGACCCTAAATCTGGACATTCAGTTTTAGTCCAAATTAATAGATATGGCCCAGCAGCACAAATTGGGACAGTTGAAGAAGTAGGGGAGGAAGGTAAACCAAAATTTGCCAACTTAAGACCTGGAATGTCCATGGAGACTGTAACTCTGGAAGAAGTACTTGAGTTATTTAAATTGCCAAGAAACTTAGGTGAATATAAAGGTTCTCCTGTTAGTATTGGTGCTGGTAGATTTGGTCCTTATGTTAAGTTTGCAGATACTTTTATAAGTATGCCAAAAGATAAAGACCCTTTAAAAATCACTCTCGAAGAAGCAAAACCATTAATCGATAGGAAAATTGAAGAAGATGCTCCTATTCACACTATGCAGGATCTTCCCATTACCAAAGGAATTGGTAGATTCGGCCCATTTTTAAAATGGAACGGATTGTTTATAAATGTAAATAAGAAATACGATTTTGATAATTTATCTATAGCAGATATTGAAGAGCTTGTAAATGCTAAAATAGAAAAAGAAGCTAATAGATACATTAAACAATGGCCTGAAGATAAACTTGCTCTTGAAAATGGTAGATGGGGACCCTTTATTAGATTTAAAAAGAAATCTATTAAGTTGCCAAAAATCGATGGTCAAAGAATGACACAAGAACAAGCTGCCGAATTAAAGATTGAAGAAATAAAAGCCTTAGTTGAAGCTGAAATACCAAACGCTTTCCCTAAAAAGAAAGCGAAAAAAGCTACGAAGAAGAAAAAGTAAAAATGTTTTCAATTGCTGTTCGGGCTGAATTCTTATAACCAAGGCTATTTTTCATTGATTGATATCCGGCTAAGATTGTTTCTTGCCCTTCGCTTGATAGTATCTTCTTTAATTCAATTTCTATTGAAGAAGGATTACAATCTCCTTGAATAAGCTCTTTAATTACTTCTTTGTTCTCAATTAAGTTGACTAAGGATATATACTTTAATGAAACAAGAGCTTTAGCAATTCTGTATGAAATAGTATTTCCGATATAACAGACTACCTGTGGAACATCGAATAACGCAGTTTCTAGCGTCGCTGTACCTGAAGTAATTAAGGCAGCTTTGGCTCCATTTAATAGTTTGTAATTGTCTGAATATAAAAGTTCTGAATTTTCAACAAATGGTGCATATATGGATGTATCCAAATTTGATGCTTTTGAAATTCTATATGTATAACCATCCAACTTTTTAATTCCCTCCAACATTACAGGTAATATCCTTTCAACTTCTTGCTTTCTTGAACCTGGGAATAAAGCTATATATTCTCCTTCTTCCTGAGAACTGTTTTCTTGATACCTAGCCACTTGATTTACACTAGGGTTTCCAGTATATATTGCATTAACATTAAACGATTTAAAAAAGTCAATTTCAAACGGAAGAATACAATTTACAGTTTTAAAGTATTTTCTCAATTTATGAACTCTCTTTTTATTCCATGCCCATGCTTTTGGTGCAATGTAATAATGAAGATTAAAATTTGGATGTAAGTGTTTTGCTAAGCGCAAGTTAAATCCAGGAAAATCGATAAATATAATCTCATCAGGAGTATAATTTTCTATATCCTGCTGGACCATTTTCAAATAACCTTTTATTTTTTTTAAATTCTTAATCACTTCAGTAAATCCCATTATGGCAATATCCTTGTAGTGAAATGCCTGAGAACCTCCAGCTTCCTTCATCATATCACCACCCATATATCGAATATCGATACCCGAGTCTTTTTGTTTTAATTCTCGAATGAGATCTGCCCCATGAGTATCACCTGATAGTTCTCCAGCTACTAAGTATATTTTTTTACTACTCAAGAAATAGAAGCGATTTGTTGTAATAAATAAACCATGCAAATGCCCCTAAAACTGTAACAATAGATACTCCCCGTTGTGTATTATGTGTCCTTTTCTTTCGTAACAATTGGATAGTAATTATATTTAAGCAGATTGCAATAAGCCACACTGTTCTTTTCCTTTTTTCTCCAGCACTCCCTGCTTCATCCATAAATCCTGTTGATTCCATGAATTCAAATAGTAAAGTAATTACAGCATATCCTACTAGAATTACTGCCGCACCTATTAAAATACCAGTAAATAGTGAATTAATTTTCATTGATTATTTGATTAACATTTGCAATTTGTTCATAATCCGTTAAGTCTGAACTAGAGGGTACAACACTAATATAATTTTGGCTTAAAGCCCAAAGGTCAGTATCTTTAGCATGATCCCTATTAATAAATTGACCACTCATCCAATAATATGGCCTATTTCTAGGGTCTCTTCCTTGAATAAATTTTTCTTCCCAATTTCCTTTTCCTTGTCTGCATATTTTTATGCCTTTTATTTCATTCTCCGTTTTCTTTGGAATATTTACATTCAAAAGTTTACTTCCGCTCAATCTTTTATTTAACACGGAATTGACAATCTTAAGTATAAATTCATCGGCATGGCTAAATGTTGCATCCATTGCAAAATCCAATAATGAAAAACCTATAGAATCAATATTTTCTAGACTTGCTTCCATTGCAGCACTCATTGTACCACTGTATATAATATTTATACCAGCATTGCTTCCATGATTAATTCCTGATACACATAAGTCTATTTTCCTATCCTTGAAAATTTCATTTTTTGCAAGTTTAACACAATCTGCAGGAGTTCCTGAACATTCCCACGCTTCAATCCCTTCATAAATATCAACTTTGTTAACTCTTATAGGATCTTCTAATGTTATAGCATGTCCCATTCCTGATTGAGGACTATTTGGGGCAACCACAATAACATCTCCCACTTTCGACATTAATTTCATTAAATGCCTTATTCCTTTAGCTGTTATACCGTCATCGTTTGTAACAAGAATAGTTGGTCTCTTCATCAATTCTAAAATTTAAATACTAAAAATAATATAAGTATAAATATAGGTCCTGCAAATATAAACGAGTCAAACCTATCCAAAAATCCTCCATGTCCTGGTAGACTTCTTCCGGAGTCTTTTATTTCAAATTGCCTTTTAATACTCGATTCAAATAAGTCACCAATACTTCCAAATAACCAAACACTTACACCAAGGACCATCCATTGTACCATTGAAATATCCTTATAAAAATAACTTAATATATATGCGAAAAGTATTACAAAGGGTACACCACCAAACCAACCTTCAATTGTTTTATTTGGAGAAATCCGTTTATGCATGGGCGTTTTTCCTATTGCCCTACCTACTACATAAGAACCTGAATCACTTGCCCAAAGAAAAAACATTAAACCAATCAATATATAGTTATAATAGCTATCTGGACCAAGTACGATAATTCTTGATAAACAAGCCATCGGTATTCCTATATAAAAGAAGTTAATTAAAGGGCCTAATAAACTATGATTAGTTCTTATCCTTGTGAAAATAACATTAAATGCAAATAATAAAGTAATTGCAAAGCTTATCCCTAAAAGAATTAACTCAATATCTTCGAACAATTCCGGCTTTAAATAACTTAAGATCAAAGGCCCAACCCCACATACGAATGTAAGGTTAAACAAGGTGTCTTTTACACCACGTCTGATAATATTTGTGTATTCGAAACTACAAGTTGCACACACTATGAAAATGAATACTGCCGCTGAATATCTAGAATACCCTATTAATGCAAGTACGATTACTACGAATAGTAGACCAGTAATCCCTCTTGTTCTCAGTTTAGATGAAGTTTCGCTGGTCATTGTATCGTTTGAATAAATAAAATAATATGGGTAAACCCAAAATAGGTAAAATAAGCGTCGACCATATAAATGAATCAGAAGATTCTATGTTTTGAGTAAGATCCTTATTTAAAATGGCCAAAGCTAATAAAGGTAGCAGATTATTCAAAAAATGAAGAATAACTGGTACCCAAAAGTTTCTACTTAAATAATAACTGTAACCTAATACTGCACCTAAAGTCATTCGCGCCAAAAATCCCTCAAATTGCATATGAATTGCACTAAATAGTAATGCGCTTATCCAAATTGCAATATGTCCATTTTTGAATATCCTTTCCATATACTTTTGAAGTATACCTCTAAAAACCATCTCTTCTCCTAAAGCAGGTAATAAACTAATCAATAAAATATTTAATCCCAATACAATATAGCTGTCTGATCGAATAATCTTATTTAACATCTCAGCTACATTATTTTCGTTTGTATACATCCAGTCTGCTAAAGGGATTTGCATATTTATATAATGAGCTAGATTTACTAGTGGATAGGATGCAAATAGAAACAATAAAGCTAAAGCCAAATAAACCAATGGAGGCATCTTGTTAAGATCAAAACCTTTAAAAAACTCATTTTTATAAAAGAAATAGCCAAAAATTAAAGAAGGAAGTAAGAAAGAGAAAAATTGGTTCAAGAACAATGAAGTTCGTAATAAGCTAGCTGGTCCTTTATATATTATAGATGGGTCATTTTGAATAGATTCGAAAGTATGCCCAGCTAATAAATATGGACTAAGAGCTGTAAGATTTGCTACTAGCATTCCTACAAATAAGATAACAAGGAATAGTAGAAGTTTTTCTCCTGCTGAATTATTCTTCACAAAAATGAATTTTGCCCAAAAATAGTGTTTATGAATACTTTAAACCCACGATTTGAAAAGAAATCATTCAACATTTCATTGTTTCAGCTTTAAACATTTAAAATTTGCTTTATTGTTTTAAGTTTGATGTAGTTTTTTTTCATTGGCTTTCGCCCAAAATAAAAGTAATATGAAAACTATCTTAAGTGTTAATATTAATAAAGTAGCTCTGTTACGAAACAGTAGGGAAGGGGACTTTCCTAATCTTCTCCAATATGCATTGGATTGCGAAGAATATGGTGCCGAAGGAATTACAGTACATCCTAGACCAGATGAAAGACATATAAGATATGCAGATGTTCCAATTTTGAAAAAGTCAATTTCTACAGAGTTAAATGTTGAAGGAAACCCAATACCAAAATTCATGGAACTTGTTATTGAAAATAAGCCAGCTCAGTGCACATTAGTACCTGATAATCCTTCCCAATTAACTTCTGATCATGGATGGAACACAAAAAAGCATAAAAGTTTTCTAAAAGACATTTGTACAAAATTAAGGGAAA
>CAYOIL010000229.1:2894-6652 GCA_964403985.1 uncultured Saprospiraceae bacterium | reverse complement strand
GAAGTATTCTGCGCAAAGCTTGTCACGCTATTAAATGCGGCTGTAGGGTCAAGAGAAGAAGCATCGAAAAAAGATTTTACATAGTCATTCAGTCCTGAGAGTTCAGTTATTCTAAATAAGCCACTATAAATTATCCATCCTATTAATCCACCTAGTGATCCATACCATAACCAGTTATAAATTTTATTGCTCCCTTTTTGTGAAAAGAAAGAGCTTTGGACCTCTTCGCCACCTTTTCCTGTACAAGCATCTTGAAATTCCATACATGAAGGAAAATTAGGGCAATAACCAAGAGCATCCCAAGTATCAAGTGTTGTCATCTGGTTACACTTAACTACAACTTTATCTCCTTCTTGAATTATATCTTGGGTAATAGGATCTCTTTTTATTTTATTTGGCTCTGGCTTATATTTAACTACATGTTTCTTTATAAACTCTCTTCTTTTAAGCTTCGGCAATAAATAAATCAATAAAAATAATACACCAAAAACCAATGCTAATCCTATAACTAAAAGTAAGAACCAGTTTAATCGATCTTTATCTAATACACCAATGTATTCTGGTTCAATTGACGCTCCTAACTTATATTCACGTTGATCATAAACATTTCCTTTATCAGTTGATTTCCATTCAACTAATAAGTTTCGAAGTTCTCCTCTATATTCATTACATGAAGGCCTTACATGAAATAAATAATCATTATTAAATTCAGACAATTGATCAACTAATATTTGTGAAATATTTCGAGGATCAGAGATGAAATAATGTTTATCTTCAATAGCTTCAGTAAGTGATGGTAGCTCTTTTAAGAATGTCGAATCAATCCCGTTTCCGATCCCATAAGTAAGGACCATCAATTCGTTAGTAAGATCAACAAACTTTATTTTCTTATAAACATCATTAGCTGTTGGTCTTTCTACATTATTATTTCTATAATATGGGTTTCTTAGGTTATCATTTCGTCCATCAGATAGTAATACTAATATCTTCTTCCCTTTATTTATCGACAGTTCATCGATCTTTTCAATCATTGCTCGAAACAAGTCAGTATCTTTACCGCCTCCTATTGGAGTTGGATATTTAGCTAGTTCAGCATCGATATTGTGTTTATCAATCTCTACTGAAGTAAATACTGAATCGTGAAAAGCTGCAAGCTCAAATTTAGATCCTGCTGGCAGAGATATTTGACTGATTACTTCTTTAATTGTAGTTTTTGACTTACCTAGTCGATCTTCAGTTTTCATTGAACCACTATAATCAAGTAAAAATAGAATGGTAACTGATTCTTGTACAAAGCCTTCAGGGCGAGATTCTGTAAATCCCAAAATATCAAGTCTACATTCTCTTAATCCTTTTTTTGGTACTTGTTCTAAAAAACGAATAGTATTGGCATTGATTTTCACATTTGGACCAGGAGGTGCATTTATGTAAATGTCCAATAAGTTTAAAGAGTCATTTCTGCTTATTCTTGTGATTTTCAAGCTATCCTTTTGGGCGAAAGCCTGCAAGGAAAAAGCAAAACACAATAAAATAAAAATATATCGGCGAAAAGGAAAATTCATTTTAATTTAAGTTACTGTTTTCTATATCAACCCACTGAAACCACCCCACTCCTTCTTTTCTATCTGTTGAATTATTCATTCTTCCTGAAGATTGTCTAGTAAAAAAAGACATGTCTAATCCTTTAGTCAAACTATCAATTTCCATCGCAACTTGGTAGTCTTTCGGAAAATGACGTTGAACAGATAAATCACTTGTTGATAAAAATAATCCATGTCCAGGGTGAGTATGAAACCAACCAATTACCTCGAGTTGAGGATTTTTATCTTGAGCATCACCAAGTTCGTCAACTATTGTTTTAGTTCCTATTTCAATTTTAAAAACATCATTATATTCAGGCACAAATGCTACAAATTTTTCAATCAAAACTTGTAAGGCTGAATTTTTCTCTGAAAATCGACCCATCAAAAAACCACCAACTTCTGGAACAGCTCCTTGTAATTCATTTTGAATTCCTTCATTAGAACTTTCTGCTAAGAAATTATCTAACTCCTTAATAAATTGAGGCGCTAAATAAACATTTTCAATTCTTGAATCTTGCCAAATATTGAGCAAATCAACATTTACTGTTTTTTTAGAATTAACCAATCCTACAAATTCAGCATATTCAATAGCTTGACCTGCTTTCTTTTTCTTAGTTATTTTTATTCTCTTAGACGAACCTCCACTTGATCTAGCAATAGAATGTTTGGGAGTTAAATCTGCCACTTTCTTTTGATCGCCAGCTTTCTGACCAATTACAATTTTTCCTTTCTTTGTTGAAGTTTTTAAAGGAGTTTCTTGATGAACTACTTGTTTTCCAATAGCAACTCCATTTCCTGAAGTTTCACTATTGATTTTATTTTCAGCAATTTTTTGCTGAATTTTCTTTTTATTTTCTGCTTGAACTTTGTCTTTATTTCTCTTATTAAAAAAAACAAAAAGACCAAAACCAGCAAGCAATGCAACTAGTCCATAAATTAAATAACTAGTCGTGTTTTTACCACCTACAGTATTTTCTAAAATTATGGGTGAACTGTATAATTCTATTCCTTGTGCATTAACAATATTATAATTATTAAAAACTCCTTTTATATTATTCTCCTTTAAAAGTTTGCTATTTAATTCTAATGCAGAATCTCTTGTAAATGCTGGAATAGGAATAGCATTTATTAATGACATTTCATTTGCACCAACTTCTTTCAAATTTAGTTGTAGCGGCATTTCTGTATCCGAAATTTCAACTAAATTAATTTTCTCACCATTAATTAAGGATAAATTATAAATTACTAATTCGTCCTTCATTGGTTCTCCAAGTTTCAATGAATCAACAATAGTTTTTACATCTTCAACTAATTTCTCACTATCAAGCTCACCTTCAACTATTTCTTTAGGCTTTACATCTTTTTCAGTTTTTTCAACCTTTTGACCTTTAATCCTTGCTTCCTCTGCTGCTAACATTTCACGGGATTTTATGTCTTCCATTGCTCTATTTGCAATTTTTACATATTTCCCAGCAGCAGGTGAATCTCCATATTTAGCCAAGAATGCTTGTACTCCTTCTTTATCATCTCTATCTACTTTTCTCCATATTTTCGCAATATCTCTCGAGGACAACTCTTTTATTTCATCTTGCTTTGTTTTTATCGTAAACTCTTGAAAAAACTGAGCTCTACCACCTGAATATCTGAAAGGAATACTCATTTTGACATTTCCTGTTCCTTCTACTTGAAAATAGATTTCACGAATATAACTGGTTAGCGGCTTAAGAGTAACCTTGGTATTATTCTGGACAACCGATGCATTAGTTTTAGTCTTAAATGTAATTTCATCGGTATTAAAAATCAACTCTGGATTTTCATCCATTTCATACCATACAAAGTTTTGCATTCTTATTACAAAACTATTAGATTCTTGATCTACTACAATCTCTCCACCATTACCTGAAAAACTAACCATTGGTTTTCCAGGAAGATTCTGTTTCACTTCGACTGAGAAGTGACCTACATCCTTTGTGCCGTCCTTAATTTGAATTTTTTGTTGACTATAACTATGTAGATATATGAATAGACAAAATAGCACATAAAAAGTCCTTCGAATTGTTTTCTGAGGTTTCATTAGGTTACTTTTTATTAATAACAATTTTTTTGGGTCCTGCCTTAACTTTTTTTAAAATACTTATTTTTTAAGGAAACTTTATAACTATACTCATTTATATC